>JAABRV010000060.1 GCA_011390735.1 Trueperaceae bacterium
GGACCGGTGAGCTCGCCGTTCGGCTGGCGCAACCTGTCCGTCGCCGGCAACCGTTTCCACGGCGGCACGGACTTCGTGGCCAACGCCGGGACGCCGGTCGTGGCCGCGCGCGGCGGCCGCGTGGTCTTCGCCGGGTGGGGCGGCGCGTACGGCTACACCGTCTACCTGGAACACGAGGCCGGGTGGCAGACCCGCTACGCCCACCTCAGCCGGATCGCCGTCCGCGTGGGCGACGTCGTGCGCCAGGGCGCGATCGTCGGCGCGGTGGGATCGACCGGCGCGTCCACCAACGCGCACCTGCACTTCGAGGTGCGCTTCGAGGGGCGGGCGCTCGACCCCCTGCAGTTCGTCCCGCGGTGAGGCGCCCGCGCGGTGTCGGCGACGCGGGTCCCGGCGTTCGTTCCGTATACTCCTGCCAGGGTCCCGCCGTCGGCGACGGGCGAACCTGGACCCGGGCCGACGAGGAGGTGGCGCGATGTGGGTCTCGACCAAAGCCCAGTACGGCATGCGCGCGCTCGTCGAGATCGCCCTGAGCGGCGACCGTCCGACCAGCCTCAAGACGGTGGCCGACCGCCAGGGGCTCTCGCAGCAGTACCTCGAGCAGATCTTCGCCGTCCTGCGGCGCGCCGGTTTCGTGGAGTCCGTTCGCGGCGCCCACGGCGGCTACCGCGTCGCGCGCCCGCTCGACCAGGTCGTGGCGCTCGACGTCGTGGAGGCCCTGGAGGGTTCGCTCGCGCCGGTGGCGTGCCTCGACGACGAGGACGCCTGCGAGCGCACCGGGCAGTGCTCGACCGAGCCGCTGTGGCGCGACGTCGACGACGCCGTCCGCCGCGTGCTCGGGGCCGCCACCCTCGCGGACCTCGTCCGTCGCCGTGACCTCCTGCAGATCGAACCGTTGCCGGCGTCGTTCTCGGCCCCCTGAGCCGGTGATCCCTCCGCACGACAGGGCGTTCGCGGGCCCCGCGAACGCGCCGCACGTCCTCGACGTCGACCGCGCCGCGACCACCCCGCTGCGCCCCGAGGTCCGCGAGGCCATGCTCCCGTGGCTCGGCGCCGCGGGCGCCAACGCCTCCGCGGTGCACGGCGGCGGTCGGGCCGCGCGGCGCGCCCTGGAGGACGCCCGGGAGCGCGTCGCGGCGGCGGTCGGGGCGGCGCCGTCGGAGGTGGTGTTCACGTCGGGTGCGACCGAAGCCGACCAGCTCGCGTTGGTCGGGGTGGGCGCGACGCGCCCCGGGGGGCACCTGGTCGTCGGAAGTGCCGAGCATCCGGCCGTCGTGCGCGCGGCGGAGCAGCTCGAGGCGCGCGGGCACCCGGTGACCTGGCTCGCGCCCGGCGCGGATGGCCGCCTGGCCCCCGAAGCCGTGCGCGACGCGCTCCGCGTCGACACCGTCCTCGTCGCCGCGATGCATGTCAACAACGAGACCGGTGCGCGCAACGACGTGGCCGGTATCGCGTCCACCGCCCAACGGGTCGGCACGGTCTTCCTGTGCGACGCCGTGCAGTCCCTCGGCCTGGAGCGACTGCGGCGGGACGAACTGGGTGCCGACCTGCTGGTCCTGTCGGCCCACAAGGCCGGCGGGCCCCAGGGGATCGGCGCGCTCGTGGTGCGCGCCGGTGTCGAGTTGGCGCCGCAAGCCTGGGGCGGTTCGCAGGAGCGCGGTCGTCGGGCGGGCACCAGCCCCGTCGCGCTGGCCGTCGGTTTCGGCGTGGCGGCGGAGCTGGCGGCCGCAGATGCGGACCTGCGTGGGGCCCGGGTGGCCGCGGTCCGCGACCGCTTCGAGGCGGCGGTCCTCGCGCTGCCGGGCGTGGAGCCCTCGCTGGCGCCGGGCACGCCTCGCGGTCCGAAGCACGCGCACGTCGTGGTGCCCGCCCTGCGCGGCGACGGCGAGACGCTGCTGATGAACCTCGACGCCGAGGGCGTGTGGGCGAGCCTGGGGTCGGCCTGCGCCGCCGGCAGCCTCGAGCCGAGCCCGGTGCTGCTGGCGATGGGCTGGCCGCCACAGCGGGCGCGCTCCGCGATCCGCTTCAGCTTCGGCGACGACCACACCGAGGCGGACGCCGACGAGGCCGCCCGGCGGTTCGCGCGGGCGCTGGGGCGGACGCTGTCCTGATCGCTTCCGGCGCTGCCCGCGGGGTCGTCCGATCCGGGGTCAGGCGCTCAGGCGCCGGCGGCCCCGCTGCAGCGCGGCGAGCGGCGCGTCGAGGTCGGCGACGTCGAGGTGGACGTGCTCGACCCCGGCCTCCGGCAGCTCGAACACCAGGTCCTCCAGCACCCGCTCCATGACCGCCCGCAGGGCCCGCGCGCCGGTGCCGCGCGACGCGGCCCGGCGGGCGATCTCGCGCAGCGCGGCGTCGCTGAACGAGAGCTCCACGCCCTCGAGCGCGAACAGCGCCTGGGCCTGCTTCACGAGCGCGCCCTCGGGCTGGGTGAGGACGTCGACCAGGGCGTCCTCGCTCAGATCGTGCAGGCGCGTGACCACGGGCAGCCGCCCGATCAGCTCGGGGATGAGCCCGAACGCCCGCAGGTCCGACGGCAGGACGTCGGCGGCGGCCACGGTGGCGTCGTCGTCCTCGGCGACGTGCTGGAAGCCGACCCGGGTGGTCGCCACGCGCCGGCGGACGATGTCGTCGAGGCCCTCGAAGGCCCCACCGGCGACGAACAGCACGTTCGCGGTGTCGACCGCGATGAGCTCCTGCTGCGGGTGCTTGCGTCCGCCCTGCGGCGGCACCCGGCAGACGGTGCCCTCGATCATCTTCAGCAGCGCCTGCTGGACCCCCTCGCCCGACACGTCGCGGGTGATCGACGGCCCCTCGGACTTGCGCGCGACCTTGTCGATCTCGTCGATGTACACGATGCCCTGCTCGGCGGCGGCGACGTCGTAGTCCGCCACCTGCAGCAGGCGCAGGACGACGTTCTCGACGTCGTCCCCGACGTAGCCGGCCTCGGTCAGCGTGGTGGCGTCGGCGATCGCGAAGGGCACCTGCAGCAGCCTGGCCAGGGTCTGCGCCAGGAGCGTCTTGCCGACGCCGGAGGGGCCGACCATGAGGATGTTCGATTTCACCAGACCGGCCTCGGGGTGCTGCAGCCGGCGCACGTGTTGGTAGACCGCGACGGCCAACGCCCGCTTGGCGGACTCCTGCTCGATGACGTGCGCGTCGAGCGACCGCTTGATCTCCCGTGGGGTGGGCGTACGCAGCGGACGCGCCGCCCGCGCGGCCGGCGCCCGCAGGCGCTCGTGCGCTCGGTGGACGCAGTCGTCACAGATGTGGGCGCCGCCCTCGCCCTGCAGCAGCCGCCGCACCTCGGGTGCGGAACGCCCGCAGAACGCGCAGGTCGGCAGGGCCCCGCTCACGCGTCGTCGCCGGCGGTGAAGCGGCCGAGCGTCTTGGGGGAGACCACGCGGTCGATCAGGCCGTAGGCGAGCGCGTCCTCGGGGCCCATGAAGTTGTCGCGCTCCATGTCGCGCCGCAGCTTGTCGTGCGGGTGTCCCGTGTGCCGGTGGTAGAGCCCCTCGAGCATGTCGCGCAGGGCGAGCACCTCGCGGGCCTGCACCTCGAGGTCGGGCGTCGCGCCGCGGAAGCCCGCCGAGCCGGCGTGGATCATGATCCTGGAGTGGGGGAGCGCGACGCGGTGCCCCTTCTCGCCGGCCATCAGGATGACCGAACCCATGCTCATCGCGATGCCCACGCAGTTCGTGTGCACCGGCGCGCGGATGTACTGCATCGTGTCGTAGATCGCCAGGCCGGCGTAGACCTCGCCGCCCGGGCAGTTGATGAACAGGTTGATCGGCTGTTCGGAGGACTGCGAGTCCAGCAGCAGCAGCTGCGCCACCACCACGTTGGCGACCTCCGAGTCGATCGGCGTCCCCAGGAAGATGATGCGCTCCTTGAGCAGCCGGGAGTAGACGTCGTACATCCGCTCGCCGCGGCCGGTCTGCTCGATCACGTACGGGATCAGGGGCATGCGGTCACCGTACCAGGGGCGCCGTCAACCGTCGGCCGCTTCGCCAACCGGCTCGCTGGCCGGTTCGCCACCCGCTTCGCCGGCAGGCGAGGCGGCCGGCTCGGGGGCGGCACCCGCGGGGCCGCCGACCTTCTCGCCGACGATCTGGTCGAGCGTCTTGTCGCGGGCGAGCAGGTAACGGAAGTTCTCGACCCAGTCGGACCCCTGGTCGCGCTTGAAGCGCTCCGGGTCCTTGCGTTCGCGCAGCGCCGCGTGGCGGATGGCGGCGTCGAGTTCGGCGTCGTCGACCGCGGTGCCGCGCACCTCGACCAGTCGCTCCAGCACCAGGTCGCGCTTGACGCTGCGCTCGGCCGCCTCGCGCAGCTCGTTCTCGAAGTTCTCCCGCTCGCCGCGCTGCTCGAGGCGCTCGACGTACTTCTCCATCGTCAGGCCGCGGCGCTTCAGGTCGCCCGCGAGGTCCTCGAGCAGGTGCCCCTGGCGCCGGCGCACGAGCGAGCCGGGCAGCGGCACCTCGGTGCCTCCCATGAGCTTCTCGACGAGCTCGTCGCGCTGCGCGCGGAAGGTCTCGCGCTCGCGCTCGACGCCGAGGCCGCGGCGGATCTCGGCCACGACCTCGGCCCAGTTGCCGAACCCGAGGGTGGCCGCGAAGGCGTCGTCGGCCTCGGGGCGCTCCTTGGCCTTCACGTCGGCGATCTTCACGGTCAGGCTGCGGCGCGGCGCCGGGGCGGCGTCGCCCTCGCGCTCGCCGGTGGCGGCGGCTGCCTCGTCGCCGGACGCCTGGGCGTCCGCGTCCGCAGCTGCCCCGGACTCCGGCGCCTGCGCGGCGGGGTCCTCGCCGAGGTCGAGCACCAGTTCGTCGCCCACCGCCTTGCCGAGCAGTTGCGCGACGAGGTGCTCCTCGGTGCGCTCGAGGTCGATCGGCATGAGCTGGCCGCCGCCCTCGCCCTGCGACTCGGCGAACACGACGTCGCCAGGCTCGATCGGGCGTTCCACGGGCACCAGCGTGGCGTGGTCCTCACGCAGCCGTTCGACGGTCGCCTCGACGTCGGCCTCGCCGATGGGCTCGCCGGTGGTGTCGATGGCGATCGCGTCGACGTCGGGGAGGGTGAACTCGGGGTAGAGGTCGGCGTGGACCACGAAGGTGAAGGCGGCGCCCGCGACCGGCGGCTCCGCGTGCGTGTGGGCGTGGACGGGCGTGAGGCCGAGCTCGCGCACGGCCTTGGGGTAGTGCTCGTCGACGATGGCCTCGCGCACCTCCTCGGCCAGGGCCTCGGCCCCGACCTTCTGGATCAGGACCCCGCGCGGGGCCTTGCCGGGCCGGAAGCCCGGCACCCGGACCTGGCGCGCGAGGGCGCCGAGGACGCGTTCGAAGGTGGCGTCGACCACCTCGGCGGGAACGGTGACCTCGAGGGTGGCGGCGACGTCGTGGCGTTCGGTGATGCGAGCTTCCATGGGTCCTCTTCAGGGCAACGCCGCCCGACGGACGGGCGGCGCCGCGGTGGGGGTACGGGGTGGCCTCGACGCGGGCGGGCGGGCGTGGTGCGAGGAGCGGGACTTGAACCCGCACGTCAAAGACACCAGATCCTAAGTCTGGCGCGTCTACCAGTTCCGCCATCCTCGCGCGCGGCCCCCCCGGCCGGGACCGTGCGCCACCCTCTCGGGTGGCGTCTTCCCGTTCGAGCGGTGGGGTGGATGACGGGATTTGAACCCGCGACCCCCGGAACCACAATCCGGTGCTCTAACCTGCTGAGCTACATCCACCACGCTTCGCGCCCCCGAGTCTAGCAGACTCCGTCCGGGACGGCGACCGCGGGAGATTACCACGACCTCGCGAGGGCTGTACAGAGCGGGTCGACCGCGTATGCTGGCCGTACGTGCCGCAGCGCAGGGGTACCCCCCCACCAGCAACCCGAACCGGTGCCCCCGCCGGGGCGGAGGCGTCGCGCAGCGCGGCGTCGGCGATCGCGGGGCTGGCCTTCGACCTCGACGGCACGGTCTACCTGGGCCACGAGCTCCTTCCGGGTGCCGCCGCGCTGATCGCGGCGCTGGCCGCGGCGGGCGTGCCGTACCTCTTCGCCACCAACAACTCGTCGACGACCGGCGTCCGCTACGTCGAGCGGCTGACGGCGTTGGGCCTACGGGCGACGCGCGCCACGGTGCTCACCTCCAACGACGTCACCATCCGGCACCTGCACGATGCCGGCCTCCGGCGACCGTTCGTGGTCGCCACGCGTGAGGTGGAGGAGGCGTACCGGGCCGCCGGCCTCGAGCCCGTCGGAACCGAGCCGTGCGGCGCCGCGCCGGACGCGGTCGTACTCACCTTCGACACGTCGCTGACGTACGCCAAGCTGCGCCGGGCGGCCGACCTCATCCGTGCCGGCCTGCCGTACGTCGCCACCCACCCCGACCTCGTGTGCCCGACGCCGACGGGGCCCATCCCGGACTGCGGCGCGTTCGCGGCGCTGCTCTTCGAGGCGACGGGGCGGCGTCCGCGCATCATGGGGAAGCCCGAGCGCCCCATGGCCGACGCCATCCGCGCGCGGCTCGGCGTCGCGACCGACGCCGTCGCGTTCGTGGGCGACCGGCTCTACACGGACGTGCGCATGGCCACGAACCACGGCTTCGTGGGGGTCCTGACGCTGACCGGGGAGACCCGCCGCGAGGACCTGGCGACCGCGGTCGACGTGCCCGACCTGGTGGTGGAGGACCTCGCCGCCCTCCACGCCCACCTGCGCGGGGTGGGAACCCTGCGCTAGCGGCGTGGCACGGGCGACGCGGGCGGCGCCCAGACCGCCGGCCGTCGCCTCAGGGCAGGCTCGCGAGCAGCTCGCGCGCTGCGGCGAGGTCCAGCCGATCGTGGTGCGTGCGCGCCGCGAAGGTCACCGCCAGCTCCAGCTGCTCGCGCGCCAGGTCGGGCTCGTCGCGTTCCAGGAGGACGCGCGCCAGCTCGAGGCGGTGGGTGATGACGTCGGGCTCGCTGGCGATCGCCCGCTCGAACGACGGGATCACCTGGCCGGCCCGCCCGCCGGCGATCCACGGCACGTCGCGGTGGAAGAGCGCGCGGGCGTGCCACGAGGCGGCGTGCTCCGGGTCGAGCTCCAGCGCCGCGTCGAGCGCGTCGGACACGCGTCCGGCGAGGTTGAGCGACTGCAGCACGCCCCGGAACTGCGCCAGACGCCCGAGGGCGCGCGCGACCTCGAAGTGGGCGTCGGGGTCGTCCGGCGCGAGCTCGACCGCGAGCTCGGCCGCCTCGGCGGCGCGCGCGAACCACGCCTCCTTGTCGGCCTGCGCCTCCGGCGGCAGGTCGTCCGCCAGGTAGACCGCGGCGCGCGCCAACTGGTAGCGCGCGCGGGCGTCGTTCGGGTTCGCGGCGACCGCGGCCTCGTAGGCCGCGACCGCCTCCTCGAAACGGCCCTCGTCCACGAGCCGGTCGCCGGTGGCGACCTGCGCCGCGGCGGTGCCCGCCAGCCACAGGCCGCAGGCGAGGACGAGCGCCAGGGGGCTCGGGTGGGAACGGGGTGACGGGCGGTGGGCCATCGGGTTCCTCCTGATCCGCGCCCGGTTCCTGCGGGGCTGGCGCGGTCCCGTGCTCGGGGCGATGGCGAATTCAACCATGCGCCGGGCGTCACCGTGGGCGCTCCCCGACGCGCGCGTCGCACCGCCTACCGCGGGTGAGCGTACCGCAGGCCGTGCTTTCGTCTACCATCGGATCAAGGCGCCGTCGCGCCCCGAGCTGGCTCGGCGGGTCGGATCGGGGTGTGACATGAGCAAGGCCACGGATGACACGACCGCACTCGCCGAGGAGGGTCACGAGCGCGCGCTGGATGTCCTGCGATCTTGCGTCTGCGAGCACGGCTTCCTCGCGTCGCCGGCGGAGCGCGCCAACTACCGGCGGATCTGGGGTCGCGACGGCTGCATCATGAGCCTGGCGGCGCTGCTCAGCGGGGTGGACGAGTTGGTCGGCGCCGCCCGGCAGACGCTCCAGACGCTGGCCGAGTACCAGGGGCCGCACGGCGAGATCCCCAGCAACGTCGACCCCGTCGCGGACCGCGTCTCCTACGGGGGGACGGCCGGGCGCGTCGACGCGGGGCTGTGGTTCGCGATCGCCTGCGTCGAGCTGTGGCGGCGGACCGGGGACGACGCGTTCCTGGAGGAGATGCTCGAGCCGCTGGAGCGCTACCGTGCGCTGCTCGGCGCCTGGGAGTTCAACGCCCGAGGGCTGCTGTACGTGCCGCCCACCGGCGACTGGGCCGACGAGTACGTGCAGAGCGGTTACGTGCTCTACGACCAGC
The DNA here is from genome assembly GCA_011390735.1 of Trueperaceae bacterium. Lineage (GTDB taxonomy): Bacteria > Deinococcota > Deinococci > Deinococcales > Trueperaceae > JAABTL01. The sequence continues at coordinate 8,257 of JAABRV010000060.1, forward strand.
TGCTGTACCTCCAGGCGCAGCGTGGCATGGGGGCGGTGCACGGCGCCCGGCACGGTGGTGCGGACCACGCGCTGGACGAGCGCATCGCGCGGTTGACGCACCTGCTGCGGGCCAACTACTGGTTCGACGACACGCCAGACGGCGCGGAGCAGGCGGAGGTGCCGCCCGACGTCTACCACGAGGTCCTGTACCACAAGGGCCGCGAGGCCGCCGAGCACTGCCGCGGGACCTACTGGTTGCCCTTCTTCTCGCCGCACGGCTACGGCACCCGCTTCGACGGCATGGCCAACGTGCTGGTGTCGCTCCTCGGCGTCTCGGACGACGAGCGCGAGCGGGCCGTCGACGCCTACGTGGACACGCTGGTCGACGAGGAGGTTCTGCTGCTGCCGGCCTTCGACCCCGTGATCACGCCGCGGGACGAGTACTGGGACGACCTCCAGATGTCCTTCTCCTACACCTTCAAGAACCAGCCGCACGAGTACCACAACGGCGGCCTGTGGCCGCTGGTGACCGGCTTCTACGCCGCCAGCCTGGCGCGCCGCGGGCGGCTGGAGCGGGCGCGCGAGATGCGCGACGCCGTTCACCGGGCGAACCGGCGCGAGCGCGACGGCGAGCCGTGGTCGTTCTCGGAGTACCTCCACGGTCGGACCCACGAGCCTGGCGGCACAGCGCCGATGGGGTGGAGCGCGGCCGCGGCGGTGATCGCCGACGCGTACGTCGAGGGCGAGCGGCTGTTCGGGGAGGCCGCTGGGTAGACTGGCGCATGGTCGCTGCTGCCCCCTTCACCCGCGCCCGCGGTGGCGCGTGAGCGCCCCGCTCGCCGCCGCCACCGCCGAACGCCTCGCCCGCTACGACCGTCCCGGTCCGCGCTACACCTCGTACCCGACGGCGATCGAGTTCCACGACGGCTTCACCCCCCAGCGCTACCTGGAGAAGCTTGGCGAGGCGGCGACCCGGCCCGAGGAGCCGCTGTCGCTCTACGTGCACCTGCCGTTCTGTGCGGAACGCTGCAGCTTCTGCGGCTGCAACGTCATCATCACCCGCAAGCGCGGCGTCGCCGCGGACTACCTGCGGCACCTGGACCGCGAGATCGAGCTGGTCTCCGGCCACCTGGGCGAGCGCCGCGGCGTCGTCCAGTTGCACTGGGGCGGCGGCACCCCGACCTACCTGACGGTGGAGGAGATGGCCCACCTGTGGGACACGCTCGGCGCCCACTTCGCGCTGCAGCCGGGCGCCGAGGTCGCGATCGAGGTCGACCCGCGGGTCACGTCCTCGGAGCAGGTGGCGTGGCTCGTGGAGCGCGGTTTCAACCGCGTGAGCATGGGCGTGCAGGACTTCGATCCGCGCGTGCAGGACGCCATCAACCGCTACCAGACCTACGAGCAGACGCGCGACCTGCACCGGTCGCTGCGCGAGCGCGGCACCGAGTCGATCAACTTCGACTTCGTGTACGGGCTGCCGCACCAGACGCCCGCGTCGTTCCGCGACACGATCGAGCGGGCCGTCGACCTGCGGCCCGACCGCGTGGCCGTGTACTCGTACGCCTTCGTCCCGTGGGTCAAGGCGCATCAGAAGGCGATCGTGCTCGAGGACCTGCCGCCGCGCGAGGTCAAGCTCGAGCTCTTCGGCATCGCGCACGAGCTCTTCACGGCGGCTGGCTACGTGCAGATCGGCATGGACCACTTCGCGCTGCCGAGCGACTCGCTGGCGCGGGCCGCGGAGACGCGCACGTTGCACCGCAACTTCATGGGCTACACCACCCACCCGGCGCAGGACTCGCTCGGCTTCGGCGTCTCCGCCATCGGCGAGCTCGGCGGCGCGTTCGCGCAGAACACGAAGAAGCTCACCCGCTACGAGGAGGCGCTGGCCGAGGGGCTGCCGCCCGTCGAGCGCGGCTTCGAGCGCTCACGCGACGACGTCGTCCGCCGCGACGTCATCCAGAGCCTGATGTGCAACTTCCACCTCGACGTGCGGGCGGTCGAGCGCGCGCACGGGATCGTCTTCGAGGACTACTTCGCGGACGCACTCGCCGAACTCGACGAGGGGCCCGTGGCGCACGGCTTCGTGCGTCGCGACCGCGACGCGATCGAGGTGACGACCGAGGGTCGGCTGTTCGTGCGCAACGTGTGCATGGCGTTCGACGCCTACCTGAAGCGCCACGACGACGCGCAGCCGCGTTTCTCGCGGACCGTTTGACGGGCGTGCGCGGCGGGCCCGCCGGTGCCGCGCACGCCCGCGTTCAGTCTCCGGCGACCTCGGCGAACGCCGCCGTCGCGGCCGTCACGATCTCGTCGATCATCGCCTCGTCGAGCGCCGCGCTGAGGAACGCCGCCTCGAACTGCGACGGCGGCCACCACACGCCGCGGCTCAGCATCCCGTGGAACCAGTGGGCGAAGCGCGCCGTGTCGGCGCGCGCCGCGCTCTCCATGTCGGTCACGGCGTCCTTGGTGAAGAACACCGTCAGCATCGAACCCACCTGATTGACGACCACCGGCACGCCCGCGGCGGCCGCGGCCTGCCGCAGGCCGAGGGCGAGCCGCTCGCCGGCCGACTCGAGCCCGGCGTAGAGGCCGGGCGTCGCGTCGATCGCGTCGAGCGTCGCCGTTCCGGCGGCCATGGCCAGCGGGTTCCCCGACAGCGTGCCCGCCTGGTAGACGCGCCCCACGGGCGACACCAGGTCCATGACCTCCGCCCGCCCGCCGTACGCGCCGACGGGCAGCCCGCCGCCGATGACCTTCCCCCAGCAGACGAGGTCGGCGTCCATCGCGTAGCGCTCGATCGCGCCGCCGCGCGCGAGGCGGAAGCCGGTCATCACCTCGTCGACCACCAGCAGGGCGCCGTGGGCCGCGGTCGTCTCACGCAGCGCGCGCAGGAAGGCGGGCGTCGGCGCGACGACGCCCATGTTGCCGGCCACCGGCTCGACGATCACGGCGGCGACGTCGTCGCCGTGATCCGCGAACGTCCGCTCGAGCGCGTCGGCGTCGTTGTACGGCGCGACCAGCGTCAGGGCGGCCACCTCGGTGGGCACCCCGGCGGACGAGGGCACGCCGGTGGTGACCGCACCCGAGCCGGCCGCGACCAGCAGCCCGTCCGCGTGCCCGTGGTAGCCACCGTCGAACTTGACGATGAGGCGTCGGCCGGTCGCGCCGCGGGCGACGCGCAGGGCGCTCATCGTCGCCTCCGTGCCCGAGTTCGTGAAGCGCAGCCGCTCCGCCAGCGGGTAGCGTTCGACCACCCGGTCGGCCAGCTCCAGCTCCCGCTCGGTGGGCGCGCCGAAGGACGTCCCCATCGTCAGGGCCTCGGCGATCGCCCGCTCGACGTCCGGGTGGCGGTGCCCGAGGATCATCGGGCCCCAGCTCCCGACCAGGTCGAGGTAGCGGTGGCCGTCGGCATCGAAGACGTAGGCGCCCTCCGCGCGGCGGACGAAGCGCGGCGTGCCCCCGACCGCGCCGAAGGCGCGCACGGGTGAGTTGACGCCGCCCGGGAAGCGCTCGCGCGAGCGCGCGAAGAGCTCGTGCGAGCGGGCGAAGGGCTCGCTCGAACGGGGGTGGGCGTCGTTCGTGGGGTGGGTCATGCGGTCACCGTCGCTCTCCGTGGTGCATGGGATGCCGCACGCGAGGCGGCGGCGTCGCTCGCGAGCACGCGCTCGGCCACCACCTCGGCGTCGGCCACGATCGCGCCCACCGCGATGCCGCGGTAGGCGTTGCCCGCGACCTGCAGGCCGGGCAACTCCGTGAGCCGCCGTTCGATGCGGGCCACGCGGTCGAGGTGCCCGAGCAGGTACTGCGGGATCGCCGCGGGCTGCCGGTGCACCCAGCTGCGGTCGGGCGCCCCGCGCAGGCCCACGGCCCGGTCGATCGCGTCCACGGCGGTGGCGACGAGCTCGTCGTCGCCGCGCCGCGGGACGTCGCCGCGGCCCGCGCCGCCCATGATGACGCGCACCAGCACGTGCCCCTCGGGCGCACGATCGGGGAAGATGTTCGACTCGAACAGCGCGCCCAGGACGTCGAGCGGCTCGCCCGGGGCCACCAGGAAGCCGTAGCCGTCCGGCTCGCCCGCGAAGGCCTCCAGCGGGAAGGCGAGGGCGGCGACGGCGATGTCGGCCGCGGCGATGGCGCCGACCTCGTCCGCCAGGTCGCCGTCGAGCGGGCGCAGCCAGCCCGCCGCCACGCCGGGCGGGACGGCCAGGACCAGGGCGTCGGCCTCGAGCTCGGGGCCGTGCGAGACGCGCAGTCGGTAGCCGGCGCCGCTCGCCGGCCGCTCGATCGCGGTCACCGACGCGCCGAGCCGCACGGCGTCCCCGAGGTCCTCGGCGACGCGCGCCATCAGGGCCCCCATCCCGCCGCGGAGGCTCCAGGTGGCCTTGCCCTCGAGCCTGCGCTGGCGGGCGCCCGCGATGCCGGCGACCACCAGCGAGCGGTGATCGCGCTCCATCTCCCGCATGACCGGGAAGGCCGCGTCGACCGAGAGCGCGCGGGCGTCGCCGCCGTACACGCCGCGCACCATCGTGCCGAGCAGGACCTCGGCCGCCTCGCGGCCGATGTGGCGGGCGGCGTAGTCGTGCACCGACTCCTCGTGCGCCACCCGGCGCGCGAGGAACGGCTCGGCGAACACCCGCCAGCGGCCCGCGGGCGACAGCGGCGCGAAGCCGAGCAGGGAGGCGGGCCCGGCGGGGAGCGCGTGGAGCCGCCCGCCGTGGAACACGAAGCGGCGGTTCGCCGCCGGGCTGGCGACGACCCGCTCCGCCTCCAGGCCCAGGCGCGCGAGGAGGTCGGCGGTCGGCCCGCGGCCGGTGCGGAAGGCGTTGGCGGCCCACTCGATGCGGAAGCCGTCCTCGGCCACGGTCTGCAGCTGCCCGCCCGCCCGCGCGT
>JAABRV010000061.1 GCA_011390735.1 Trueperaceae bacterium
TGACGCCCCAGTAGATCGGCACGCCGGCGAAGAGCTCGCGCCAGACGCCCATCAGCCGCACGTCGAAGAACGGCTGGGTGAAGAAGGCGTCGACGCCGGCGTCGAGCTTGCGCTGCACGTAGTCGCGCTCCGAGGCGAAGCCGGCCCGGTAGGGGTCGAGCGCGGCGTACACCCGCCAGCCGGGCCGCGCCTTCTTGAGCATGCGGATGACGTCGATGACGTTGGCGCCGGTGACCGGGTGGCGCATGTCGGTCGGCGGGTCGCCCGTGATCACGAGCACCTCGTCGACGCCGGCCGCGTCGAGCGCCTCGAGCGGGCGCCACGGGCGGCGCAGGTCGACGTCCATCGCCCGCACGTGGGGGATCGCCGTCCACGGTCCGGCGCGGCGCACCTCGCACGCGGCCTGCCAGCCGCGCAGGCCGAAGCGGGTGAGGTCGGGCAGGTTGACGGCGTCGACCCGCCGCAGCCCGGCGACCTCGGCGAGTTGGGCCGCGACGGCGGGCAGGTCGCGGGGCACGAGTTCGACGACGACGCGCATGGGCGCAGCCTACCCGGTTCTCACGACGACGCGGAGGTGTAGTTCGCCAGCGCGTAGCGCCACAGCGCCTGCGACAGGGCGAGCAGCAGCGCAGCGACGCCGACCGCGCCCAGCCCCCACGACCAGGTCAGCGTGCCGGCGGCGGCCTCCGCCGGCACGGTGGTGAGGAAGGCGACCGGCACGACGAAGGTGAGCAGCGCCCGCACCCAGCCCGGGTAGGCGCTGACGGGGAAGCGGCCGGCCGCGAAGAACGCGGTGAACAGCTCGCTGACGTTGTCGACCTTGACGAACCAGAAGGCCGTGGTCGTCAGGGCGAACCACACGGCGTAGAGCGTGCCGATGGCGGCGACGAGCATGAGCGCCAGGAGGCCGAGGTGCCCGGCCGTGAGCGTCCCCTGGCGCGCCATCCCGACGAGGATGACCGCCAGCGCCAGCCCCAGCTGCGGCACCCACCAGACGCTGGCGTAGCGCGTCGAGACGATGAAGCGGGCGGCGATCGGCTTGAGCAGCAGGTAGTCGAGCTCCCCCTTGCGCACGTACTGCGGCACGCGGTTGAGGTTGGGCACCAGGAAGACGACCGTCACCCCCTCGATGAGGAGGTAGACGCCGAGCAGCGTCAGCGCCTGATCGAAGGTCCAGCCGCCGATCGCGTCCGCCTGCGTGAACACCACCCACAGGACCAGCGCGCTCGAGCCGAGGAAGAGCAGCGTGTTGAACGCGTTCATCCACCAGTTGAGGCGGTACTCGAGGTCCTGGATGAGCGAGTGGGTGAAGAAGATGCGCCAGATGCGCAGGTAGCGCCTCACCGACGACCGCCTCCCCGGCGGCCGGCGGCCGTCACGCGCCCACCGCCCCGTAACGTCGGAGGCCGAAACGCCAAGCCAGGCGCGAGGCGACGACGAACGCGAGGCCCCAGACACCCTGGACCGCGAACGCCTGCAGCAGTTCGGCGCCGCCGAGGCGCCCGAGCAGGGCCTGCACCGGCACGTCGACCAGGTACGGGAACGGTGTGTACGGCAGCACGCCGCGCACGGCCTCCGGGAACAGGTCGAGCGGCGCCAGCGCGCCGCTGAGCACCATCGACACCGAGAACCACACCCGCTCGAGCCCCACCGTCTGATCGGTCCAGAAGGTGAGCAGGCCGGTGGCGTACTGCTGGAAGAACTTGATGACCCAGGCGCCGACGACGAGCAGCGCGAAGCCGGCGAGCGACTCGAACGTCAGCGGCAGCCGGGCGCCCGCCCACCACAGGCCGGCGATCACCGGCACCAGCACCAGCGGCAGGCGGACCGCCTTCTCGGCGAGGTTGTCGGCGACGTGGCCCCACAGCGGGTCGATCGGCCGCAGCAGCTTGGGCGAGAGCTCGCCCAGCCGGATCTCGCGGTCGAGCTCCCAGATCACCCACACGACGGTCAGCTGGCGCACGAGGAAGACGACCAGGAAGTAGGCGGCGAAGTCGGCGGCGCCGTAGCCACCCACCGGACCGTCCGCCGCCAGGCCGATCCACATCGCCATCATCACCAGCGGCAGCGAGCCGGAGATCATCCAGATGACGATCTCGGCCCGGTACTCGGTCATGCTCGCGAAGGCGTGGACGAAGAGCGCGCGGGCCTTGCGCCCGTTCGCCGCGAGCGCGCTCAACCCTGGCCTCCGGCGGTCGCTGCGGCAGCCCGCGCCGCGTCCGCAGCCCGCGCCGCGCGCCCCTGGGCGAACAGGTCCGCGACGATGTCCTCCACCGGCACGTCCTCGATCGCGACGTCCACCACCGGCAAGCGCGCCAGCGCCGCCGCCGCGATGCGCGCCACGTCCGCACGCGCCACGCCCAGCTCGACCTCGAGCCCCTCCAGCGCGTGCACCCGGCCCAGCGCCGCGAGGTCCGCGCGGTCGACGCGCTCCGACAGGACCAGCCGCAGGCGCTTCTCCGGCGCGCGCGCCTCGACGAGGGCGGAGAGGTCGCCGTCGAACACCAGGTGCCCGTGGTCGATGACCAGGATGCGGCGGGCGAGCGCCGTCACGTCGGCCATGTAGTGCGAGGTGAGCACCACGGTGGCGCCGTGGCGGGCGTTGTAGTCCGCGACGAAGCGGCGGACCTGCTGCTGCATGGTCACGTCGAGGCCGATCGTCGGCTCGTCGAGGAAGAGGACGTCCGGGCGGTGAAGCAGGGCGGCGGCCAGCTCGCACTTCATGCGCTCGCCCAGGCTGAGCTTGCGCACCTGCTTGTGCAGCAGCCCCTCGAGCGACAGCATCTCCGTCAGCTCCCCGAGGCGCTCGCGGTAGACGGCATCCGAGATCTCGTACACGGCCTGGTTCACCAGGAACGAATCGACCGCGGCCAGGTCCCACGAGAGCTGCTGCTTCTGGCCCATCACCAGCGTGATGCGGCGCAGGAACGCGCCCTCGCGCCGGCGCGGCTCGAAGTCGGCGACGCGCACCGTCCCGCCGCTGGGGTGCAGCAGGCCGGAGAGCACCTTCAGCGTGGTGGTCTTGCCCGCCCCGTTGGGGCCCAGGAAGCCGACGACCTCGCCGGGCGCCACACCGAACGTGACGTCGTCGACGGCGACGACGTCGCGGTAGCGGCGATCGACGAAGGCGCGGATCGAGCCGCGCAGGCCCGCCTCCTTCTCGTGCACGCGGTAGACCTTGCGCAGACCGTCGACCCGGATCACGTCGCCGAGGCTAGCACGGGGGTTGGGTGGCGGGAGGTCGACGGACCGCGCGGCACACGCGTCAGGGACGCTCGGCGTCCCGCCCCGCCGGCTCGTCGGCCGGTTCGTCGGCCGGGGCCTCGCCCGCACCCTCGCCCTCCGCCACGGCGTCGTCGCCCGCGAGCGCCGGCGCGGCGTCCGCCTGCCGCACCGTCCACAGCAGCAGCCCGCCGATCAGCGCGAGGAAGGCGGCCGTGCCCAGGGGGCTGCCGCTGAAGAAGCCCCAGGCGAACGCGGCGTCGAGCACGCTCCCGACCGCGACGACCCCGCCGATGACGACGAAGGCGCGGCCGAGGCCGAGGTAGGCGCGGCGCGAGGCATCGGTCATGCCGGCCAGGCTAACCCGCCACGGCGGCCTCACCGACCGCGGCCAGCGCCCCGAACTTGCGGTCGAGGTACGCCAGGTAGGGCTCGACGTCCAGCGGCGCGCCGGTCGCGTCTTGCACCAGTCGGTCCACCGGCTTGCGCCGGCCGTGCCGGTGGACGTGTTCGCCGAGCCAGGCGCGCAGCGGCGCGAAGTCGCCGGCGGCCATCTGAGCGTCGAGGTCGCCGAGGTCGCGCGCCGCGGCGGCGAAGAACTGCGCGCTGAGGACGTTGCCGAGGGTGTAGCCCTGGAAGCTGCCGCCGATCGTCCCCGCGAACCAGTGCACGTCCTGCAGCCAGCCGTCGGCGTCGCCGGTGGGCGTCACCCCGAGATCGGTGGCGTAGCGCTCGGCCCACGCCTCGGCCAGATCGCGCACCGCCAGGCGGCCCTCGAGCAGCTCCAGCTCGAGGTCGAAGCGCACGATGACGTGGAGGTTGTACGTCACCTCGTCGGCGTCGGTGCGGATGAGCGACCGCTGGACGCGGTTGACCGCGCGGTACGCGGCATCGGCATCGACGTCCGCCAGCGCCGGGAAGCGCCGCCGCAGCGCGGGGAGCGCGAAGCGCCAGAAGGCGCGGCTGCGCGCCACCTGGTTCTCCCACAGGCGCGCCTGGCTCTCGTGCACGCCGGCCGACGCGCCCTCGGCGAGGGGCGTCCCCTCCAGCCGCGGGTCGACCCCCTGCTCGTACATCGCGTGGCCCGCCTCGTGCAGCGTGGAGAACAGCACCTCGGTCAGGTCGTCGGGCTTCGCTCGGGTGGTGATGCGCACGTCGCCGTGCGCGAAGCGGATCGCGAACGGATGCGCCGTCAGGTCCTGGCGCCCGCGCTCCAGGTCGTAACCGAACGCCTGCGCCAGCTCCAAAGCGGCCGCGAGCTGCTCCTCGACGGCGAAGGGGCCGGCCGGCAGCGGCGGCGCCGGCGGCACGGCGGACCAGGCCGCAACGCGGGGCACCAGCGCGTCGCGCAGGCGGCCGAACAGCGGGCGGAGCGAGGCGACCGTGGCGCCCTCGTCGGCGGCGTCGATCAGCGCGTCGGCCGGGTGCGCGACCTCGGGGAAGAAGGCGGCGTACTCCAGCGAGAGGTCGAGCGTGCGCTCCAGCATGCCGACCACGTGCCCCACGCCGCCACCGCGGCGCGCGTCGAGCCAGGCGTCGTAGCTCGCCGCCGCGTGGGAGGCCGAGCGGGCGACGTAGTCGTTGGGCACGCGCGCGGCGCGCTCGAGGTCGTGGCGCACCACGCGCACGAGGTCGGCGGTCGCCCCGTCGGGCACGTCGCGCTCCACGGCCGCCAGGTCGCGTTCGAGGCCCGGGTCGAGCCAACGCTCGTGGCGCAGGCGCTCCAGCGTCGCCAACTGGCGGGCGCGCGCCCCGGCACCGCCGGGCGGCATCTTGACGCTCTGATCCCAGGTGAGCAGCGACAAGGCGCCCCCGAGGTCCGTGATCTCCTGTAGGCGTGAACGGAGTGGCGCAACGACGTCCGACATCATGCCGTAGGTTACGTGACGCGGCGCACGCGGCGGGGTGACGAATCCCCGCCGATCGCTTCACGGCCGAGGGACACGGGGGCCGCCGTCGGGCGGCCTCAGGTCGGCAGGATGTAGCGCACCATCATGACGAAGTGGCTCGCGCTGCCCCCGAGCACGAAGAGGTGCCAGATCTCGTGGTAGCCGAACACCCCCGGCCAGGGATCGGGGCGCTTGAGGGCGTAGATCAGGGCCCCGAAGGAGTAGAAGAGGCCGCCGATGAGCAGCCAGGTGAGCGCGCTCCAGGGGAGCGCCTGCACCATCGGCACGATGCCGACCATCGCCATCCAGCCCATCGCGATGTACATGGCGACCGACAGCCAGCGCGGGGCGTCGAGCCAGAACAGCTTGAACACGATCCCGAGGGCCGCGAACCCCCACGCCGTGCCGAACAGCGCCCAGCCCCATCCGGGGTTCTCGCTGCGCAGCGCCACCAGGGTGATCGGCGTGTAGGTGCCGGCGATCAGCAGGAAGATGGCCGCGTGGTCGAGGACGCGCAGGCGGCGGATCACCCTCGCGGGCGCGATGACGCCGTGCATCACGCTGCTGGCGAGGTAGAGCGCGATCAGCGACACCCCGTAGATCGAGAAGGCCACCGTTCGCCAGGGTTCGCCCTCCGACAGCACGAGCAGCACGACCATGCCGACGGCGCCCAGCAGCGCCCCCAACCCGTGGGTGAGGGTGTTGATCGGCTCGCGCAGCCAACGACCGAGCGGCTGACGGGGTGTCTCGGAGGCGACGTCCATGGTCCCAGCGTACGGGACCGACGTGGGCGGTGGATGGGAAGACGCACGTCCGGTCACGCGCCGGTCGGCGTCACCCCGCGCGCGGCTCCGGTCCCAGCGCCACCGGCGCGTCCGGATACGACACCCAGTCCGACCAGGAGCCCGGGTAGAGCCGCGCACCGGCGATGCCGCACGCCTCGAGCGCCATCAGGTCGTGCGCCGCCGACACGCCCGAGCCGCAGTAGACGACGACGGTGCCGGCGTCCGCCAGCGCGGCATAGCGCGCCCTCAGGGCCTCGGGGGCGCGGAAACGGCCGCCGTCGAGGTTGTCGGCGTAGGGCAGGTTGATCGCCCCGGGGATGTGGCCGCCGCGCGGATCGATCGGCTCGACCTCGCCGCGGTAGCGCTCGGGCGCACGCGCGTCGACCACGACCACGCCGGGATCGCCCGCGTGCGCGAGCAGCCAGTCGCGGTCCACCGTCATGTCGTCGCGCACGCGCGGCTCGAAGACCGTCTGCGCGATGGTCGGGACCTCCGTCACCATCGCGCCCCCGGCGGCCGACCAGGCGTCCACGCCGCCGTCGAGCACCTGCACCCGCTCGTGGCCGAGCCAGCGCAGCATCCACCACACGCGGCCGGCGACCATCCCCCCGGCGTCGTCGTACGCCACCACGTGGCTGGCGGCGTCGATGCCGGCGGCGCCGAACACGGCCGCCGCCCGCTCGGGCGCCGGCAACGGGTGGCGCCCGCCGTGCGCCGCGAGCGGGTGCCGCCCACCGTGCACGGCGGGCGGCCCGGAGAGGTCCGATTCGAGGTCGAGGAAGATCGCGCCGGGCAGGTGGCCGGCCCGGTAGGCGCGGCGGCCGGCCTGGTGGTCGGCGAGGCTGGAGCGGACGTCGACGACGCGCAGGTCGGGCGAGCCGATGCGCGCCTGCAGCGCCTCGGGCGAGATCCAGGGGGTCATGTCGCAGTCTACCGGCGGGGGTAGCATGGCGCGCGATGGCCCGCGCGATCGACAGCCCCGGCAACCCGCTCGTCAAGCGACTCGTGCGCCTGCGCGAGCGCCGTGCGCGCGACGCCGAGGGCGTGGCGCTCGTGGAGGGCGCCCGCGAGGTCGCGCGCGCGCTCGACGGCGGCTGGCGGCCCCGCCTCATCGCGACCTGCGCCGCGCTCGCCTCGCCCGAGGCGGTCGCCCTCGCGGGCCGCTTCGACGTCGCCGGCGTCGAGCGCGTCGAGCTGAGCGCGGCGGCGTTCGCGAAGGTCAGCCTGCGTCAGCACCCCGACGGCGTCGTCGCGCTGTTCGAGCCGCCCGACCTGGCCCTCGACCGGCTGGCCTGGCCCGAGGACGGGCTCTACCTGGTGGCGGACGGGCTGGAGAAGCCGGGGAACCTGGGGGCGCTGCTGCGCACGGCCGACGCGGCGGGCGCCGACGCCGTGTTCGTCACCGGTCGCGGCACCGACCTGCACAACCCGAACGTGGTCCGCGCCAGCATGGGCAGCCTCTTCTCCCGCCCGGTGCTGACGGTGGGGCCCGAGGAGCTGCGCGCGGCCCTGCGGCGGCACGGCGTGCGCCTGGTCGTCACCAGCCCGGGGGCCGCACGGGACCTGTGGGACGCCGAGCTCCGGGGCCCCACGGCGATCGTGCTGGGCACCGAGCACGAGGGCCTCGCCCCGGCGTGGCTGGCCGCCGCGGACGAACGCGTGCGGGTGCCGATGCAGGGCCTGGCGGACAGCCTGAACGTGGCGACGACGGGTGCGCTGCTGCTCTTCGAGGCGCGGCGGCAACGGCGCGCGTGAGCGGGCCAGCGGGGGCTAGATCGCCTGCGGCTCGCCGGCCAACACGCTCTTGACCAGCGCCCGAAAGTCCTTCCCCTCGAGGGGCTTGAGGACCAGCGCGTCCACCGGGATCTCGCGGGCGCGCTCGCGCGTCCGCTCGTCGCGCGAGGCGGTCAACAGGATGATCTTGGTGTCCTTGAGGCGGCTCACGCGCCGCATGCGGTCGGCGACCTCGAGCCCCGTCAGGAACGGCATCGCCACGTCGAGGATCACGAGTTCGGGCGTGTGCTTCTGCAGGTGCTCGAGCGCCTCGCGGCCGTCCTCGACCAGCGTCAGGTCGTACCCCTCGATGGAGAGGAGCAGATCGAGCAGCTTGCGGTGTCCCTCTTGATCGTCGGCGACGAGGACCTGGATCGCTGGCATGTCGGGAGCATCGTACGCCACCTCGGGCGAACGGGTGTCCTGGGTCGGACGCGGCGTACAGTGGCACCGGCAGGGAGGCCGCCGGAGGCGCCGCCGCCATCGAGGAGAACAGGCATGCTCAAGGAGTTCCGCGCCTTCATCAACCGGGGTAACGTGCTCGACCTCGCGGTTGCCGTGGTCATCGGCGGCGCCTTCGGCCAGATCACCGCCTCGCTCGTCAGTCAGGTGATCATGCCCCCGCTCGGCCTGATCATCGGCGGGGTCGACTTCGCCAACCTCGGCATCATCCTCAAGGACGCCGCCGCCTACCCGTCGGTCGCCGCGGCCGTCGAGGCGGGGGCGCCCGTCATCCAGATCGGCGCGTTCCTCAACACGGTGGTCAACTTCCTGGTCGTGGCATTCACGATCTTCCTGGTCATCCGGGCCTACACGCGGATGCAGCGCCGCTTCGCCAGGGCCGAGGCCGCCGCCGAGGAACCCGCGGCGCCCGCGGAGCCGCCGGCCGACGTCGCGCTCCTCACGGAGATCCGCGATCTGCTGCGCGAGCGGAACGCCAAGACCTGAGCCACCTCCTCACCGCGCCCCTCGGGGCGACGACGGCGCCCGGGGGCCGAGGGTAGGATGCCGTCGATGGACGACGACACCCGGCCCGCCACGCCCCCCGAGCCGGCGTCGGCCGGCGGCCGCGCGGGCGGCCGACCCTGGGTCGACTACAGCCACGAGGCGCGCGTCATCCGCAACCCGGCGCTGCGCGGCGCGTTCATCGCGCTCGGCTGGCTGTGCGTGGCCTCCGGCGCGATCGGCGTGGTCCTGCCCGGCTGGCCGACCACGATCTGGATCATCCTGGCGACCTACTTCTTTGCGCGTTCGAGCCCGCGCTTCTACAACTGGGTCATGAACCACCGCGTGTTCGGCCCGCTGATCCGCGACTGGCGCGACGGCAAGGGGATGACGGCCCGCGCCAAGGCGGTCGCCGTCACGACGATCGTCCTGACGATCACCGTCAGCATCACGGTCATCCCTGTCGTGTGGGTCAAGGCCCTGCTGCTGGCGATCATGTTGATCCTGTGCACGTACCTGCTGCGCCTGCCGACCAAGCCGGCCGAGATGGCCGCCTGAGCGCGCGGATCGCGCCCGACGCTAGTACAGGATGACGAACTCGACGTAGGCCGGGCCCGCACGCTCGATGGGCTCGCGCGCGATCACGCCGATGACCACGGCGCCCTCCAGGCGCATGAGCTGGTTGGCGAACGCCTCGTCGCTCGACCCGACGAAGATCGGCGCCTGCAGCTCGTCGAGACCGGTGCGCCGCAGCGAGCGGATGATGTCGGCCCGGAACTGGGCGATCCAGCCCCGCACCTCGTCCAGGGTGGTGGGCAGCTCGGCCGTCCCCAGGTGCACCCGCCGCGACATGAGCAGTTGCCCCGCGTCGAACAGCCGCGTGTTCTCCAGGGCCTCGATCATCACCTCGACGCGCGCCGGGTTGAACTGGTTGCGCGGCGAGATGAAACGGACCAGGTCGGAGCCCTCCGTCTCGCTGATGACCTCGACCAGGCCCGCGAACTGCTCGGCCGTCAGAACGACCTCGCCGGCGCCGAGGCGCGCGGTGTGGGCGCTGGCCTCGCGCACGAAGGCCGCCAGCTCCTCACGCGCGTCGCTGGCGTCGCCCGCGTACAGCGCGCCGGAGTAGATCACCTGATCGCGAGCGAAGGTCACCTCGCCCGACGCGGCACGCGCGAACTCCTGCTGGAGCTCCGCGAGACGCCGGGCCTGCTCCTCGAGGCGGTCGTTCAGGCCCACCACCTGCGCCTGCAGCGCCCGGACCTCCTCATTACCGGCGAGGATCTCGGACTGCAGCGAGACGTTGAGCTCCTGCAGCGCCGAGTTGCGCGAGAGGAGCTCGGCGTTGCTCTCCGCCAGTTGGTCGTTGCGCGCCTGCAGCCCGACGTTCTCCCGCTCCAGGTCGGCCGCCTCGCTCGTCAGCCGCTGCGCGAGCGCCTCGAGGCTGCGGGCCTCCTCGCCGAGCGCCGCGGCCTGGGTCACGAGCTGATCGATCCGCAGGCCCAGCTCGTCGACCTGCGCCTGCGCCACCTCCCGCTCCAGGATCGCCTGCTCGCGCTCCGCGGCCGCCGCCTCGCGGGCGGCCTCCGCCTCCTCGCGGGCGGCCTCCGCCGCGACCAGGTCGGCCTCCGCCGCCTGCAGTTCGGCCACCGCGACGGCCTGCGCGGCCTCGGCCGCGTCGGCGGCGGCGATCGCCTCGCGCGCCGCCGCCTCCGACGCCTGCCGCAGCTCGTCCGCGGCGGCCAGGGCCGCGTCGGCCTCGGCCAACTGCACGTCGCGCTCCAGCAGCCGGGCGTCCGCCGCCGACAGCGCCGCCTCGACCTGCGCGACCTCCTGCTCGAGCGCGACGACGTCCTGCCGCGCCGCCGCGGCGTCGGCGAGCGCCCCGTCGCGCTCGACCCGAGCCTGGGCCAGCGCCGCCTCGACCTCGTCGAGGTCCTGCCGTGCGGCGGCGAGCTGATCGCCGAGGTCGACGAGCTGGGCCCGCGTGGCCTCCGCCTCCGCGCGCAGGGCGTCGCGCTCCGCGAGGGCCGCGTCGCGCGCGCTCTCCGCCTCGCCGATCGTCTCCCTGGCGGCACCCAGGTCGGCCTCCAGCGCCACCTGCTGCGCCTGGAGGTCGTCGAGCTGGCGCTGGAGCGCGCGTTCCTGGCCCTGCAGCTCGGCGAGCTGCTGCGCCGTGCGCTGCGCGTTCAGCAGCGTCTGCGTCGCGCTGCGGAACGCGAGCGCCAGCACGCCGAGGGTGGTGAGCATGATGACGATGCCGGCGGCCACGCCGACGATCTGCCCGGTGCGGCGCGGCCGCGCGCCGAACAGGGTCAGCCGCCGACGGCCCACCCAGGTGCCCAGCCGATCGCCGGCGTACGCGATGACGCCTGCCAACAGCAAGAGCAGCGCGACGAGGCCGACGACGTAGGTCAAGCGCTCACCCTCCGGATGCGGACCGGCTCCTCACAGCTGGAACTCGTGGCCCAGGTAGGAGGCGCGGACGTCGGGGTCGTCGGCGAAGCCGGTCGGCGAGCCGTCGAAACGCACCCGCCCGTCGAACATCAGCACCACCCGGTCGGCGATGGCGAGCGTCTCGCGCACGCTGTGGTCCGTCAGCAGCACGCCCAACCCGCGCCGCTCGCGCAGGTCGGCGACCAGCCGCTGGATCTCGCGGATCGACTTCGGATCGACGCCGGTGAACGGCTCGTCGAGCAGGATGAAGTCGGGGTCGATCGTCAGGCTGCGCGCGATCTCGAGGCGCCGGCGCTCGCCGCCCGACAGCGTGTCGGCACGGTGGCCGCCGAGGTGGGTGAGCTGGAACTCCTCCAGCAGGGCATCGGCGCGCTCGTGCTGCTCGCCCTTCGACAGCGGCTGGAACTCGAGGATCGCCAGCAGGTTGTCGCGCACGCTCATGCGGCGGAAGGCCGACGGCTCCTGCGCCAGGTACCCCAGCCCGGCGCGAGCGCGCCGGTGCATCGGCCAGCGGGTGACGTCGACGTCGCCGAGCTCGATTCGGCCGCGGTCCGGCCGCACGAAGCCGACCATCATGTAAAAGGACGTCGTCTTGCCGGCGCCGTTGGGGCCGAGCAGCGCCACGATCTCGCCGCGCGTCAGGTGGAGGTCGACGCCGTCGACGACCGTGCGGCCGCCGTAACGCTTGGTGAGGTTCGTGGCACGAAGCGTCCGCGCCACGGTCGGGGCGGCGGCCTCGGCGTGGGGCGCGGGAAGGACGACCGACATACGCGGGCCATGCTAGCACCCGGAACATGAGGAACGGGCCCAGGACGACCACGCCGGGGCCGTCCCCGCCTGGACGGCCCCGGTCCCTCACGCGTCGACGATCGACCGAGCGCCCCCCGCCCGGAGGGCGTCAGCCCTCCAGCGTGAGCAGGTAGGGCTCCTCGACCGCCTGGCAGACCCAGCGCACGAAGCGCGCCGCGGACGCGCCGTCGATGAGGCGGTGGTCGTAGGTGAGCGCCAGCGGCATCATCAGGCGGGGCGTGAACTCGCCCTTCTTGGCGTCCCACACGGGCTTCATCGCGCTGCGCGAAACGCCGAGGATGGCGACGTCGGGCGGCGTGACGATCGGCGTGAAGCCGGTGCCGCCGATGCCGCCGAGGTTCGACACGATGAAGTTGCTTCCGCTCATGTCGTCCGGCGTGAGCTTGCGGTTGCGCGCCTTCTCGGCGATCTCGCCCAGCTCGACCGCCAGCTCGACCACGCTCTTCTGGTCCGCCTGCTTGATGACGGGCACGAGCAGGCCGTGCTCGGTGTCGACCGCGGTGCCGAGGTTGACGTACTTCTTGTAGACGATCTCCTGCGTGCCCACGTCGATGCTGGCGTTGAAGTCGGGGAAGCGCCGCAGCGCCACGGCGATCACCTTGAGCAGCATCGCCGTCGGCGTCAGCTTGGCCCCGGCCTTCTCGACCATCCCCTTGAAGCGCTGGCGCAGCTCCTCGAAGTGGGTGGCGTCGGCCTCGTCGAAGTGCGTGACCATCGGCACGTTCGCCCAGGCCTGCGCCATGGTGCGGACGGTGACCTTGCGGATGCCCGACATCGCGACGCGCTCGGTCTCGCCCCAGCGCGAGAAGTCGGGGAGCGGCGGGGCCTCGACGGCGACCGCGCCCGGCCGGCCGGCGCCCGGTCCGCCGGTGGCGTAGCGCTGCACGTCCTCGGCCGACACGCGGCCGAGCACGCCGCTGCCGACCACGGCGCGCAGGTCGACGTCGAGCTCACGCGCCAGCCGGCGCACCGACGGCGCGGCCGGGATGAGGCGCGAACCGGCGCCCTCCGGCGGCGCCTCGGCAGCGGGCTCGGCCTCGGCTTCCGCTCTCGCCTGCGCCTTCGGCTCGGCCTTCTCCTCGGCCTTCTTCTCGGGCTTCGCGTCGGCGGTCTTCTCGGACTTCGCGTCGCTCTCGGGCTTCTCGTCGGGCTTCTCCTCGGCCTCGGCGTCGCTCGCGGCGTCGTCCTCCGCCTCGTCCTTCGCCGCGTCCTTCGCCTCGTCCTCC
>JAABRV010000062.1 GCA_011390735.1 Trueperaceae bacterium
TCGGCGCGCTGATCTGGATCAAGCTCACCGAGGGCTTCCGTTTCGGGCCGGTGGACCTGACCCCCGGTTGGACGGGACTCTACGGCATGGGGTGGACGGTCAACGACATCTTCCTGCTCTACGGCGTGGCGTTCGCCGTTCTCGTGTCGCTGGGCTCGTTGGCGATGGTCAACCCGCCCGACGGCTTCCGGCCGGCGGGATGGACGCCGCCGACCGGCCAGGCGGCGGACCTCGCCGGGGGCGTCGACTTCACGGAGCTCGAGATGGTCCGCACCCCGCAGTTCTGGGGGCTGTTCTTCATCTTCCTCGTCGGGGCCATCTCCGGTCTCATGGTGATCGGCATCATCCGCCTCTTCGGCGGCGAGAGCCTGGTGGCGCAGGGGATGTCCGAGGAACGAGCCCTGCTCGTGACGGGCACCGCGATGGGGCTCTTCTACGCCCTGGCCAACGGCCTCGGCCGCATCCTGTGGGGGCGCATCTCGGACGCCTTCGGACGCAAGCGCTCGATTGCGCTGATGAGTGCCGTGCAGGGCGTGACGATGATCGCGTTCTTCTACGCGGCCGGCTCCGAGATCGGGCTCTACGTCGGCGCCACCTTGATCGGCTTCAACTACGGCGGGTACTTCGCCCTGCTCCCGGCGGCGACCGCGGACTATTTCGGCAACCGCAACGTCGGCATGAACTACCCGCTCGTCTTCCTCGCCTACGGCGTGGGTGGCATCGTCGGTCCCATCCTCGGCGGCGTCGCCGGCGACAACCAGGCGTGGGTGTGGGGCTTCCTCCCCGCCGGGATCGCCTGCATCGTCGCCGCGGTCGTCGCGGTGGGCCTGGTGCCGCCGCGCAAGGGGGGCGCCGAGGTCGAGACCGTCGCCGAACCCGCCCCCGAGCCCGCTCGCGAGCCCGCCGCGACCACCCGCGCCTGAACGTCCGACGTATCATCGCTGCGCCATGCGCGTGTTGCCGACCACCCTCGAGAAGCTGGCGTTCCCGCGCGTCCTGGACGCCGTGGCGGAGCGCTGCCAGACCTTCGCGGGCCAGGCGCGCGCGCGGGCGCTGCTGCCCGACCTGGACGGCGAGGCCCTGCGCGCCGCCCACGAACGCGTCGACGAGGCGCTGACCGGCGACGCCATCTCGCTCGGCGGCGTCGAGGACGTGCGCCCGCTCGTCGAGCGGGTCAGGAACGGCGGCATGCTCGAGGGCCCCGAGTGCCTCGCCATCGCCTACACGATGGACGCGGCCGCGACGGTCAAGCGCGCCATCGCGCTCTCCGACCGGCCGCGGCTCACCGAGCTGGCCCTCGGGCTCGCCTCGTTCGACGCGGTGCTGCGGCTGGTGCGCGAGCAGCTCGACCCGAGCGGCGAGGTGCGCGACGACGCCACCCCCAAGCTGCGCGAGATCCGCAAGCGCCTGCACCCCATGCGCGGCCGCATCCGCGACCGCATGGCCCAGCTGCTGCAGCAGTACGCGCCGTACGTGCAGGACCCCATCGTCACCCTGCGGCGCGACCGCTACGTCATCCCCGTCAAGGCCTCCTCGCAGTCGCGCGTGCCCGGACTGGTGCTCGACACCTCCGACTCGGGCGCGACCGTCTTCGTCGAGCCCGCGGCCGTCGTGCCGCTCAACAACGAGTTGACGCTGCTGGAGTTCGAGGAGCGCGACGAGGTGCGCCGCATCCTCATCGCGCTCGGCCAGCGCCTGGCCTTCGACCCGGGACTGGAGCCGACGCTGGCGGCGCTGACCGAGCTCGACCTGGTGGTCGCCTCGGCCCGGCTCGCCCGCGACTGGGCGCTCGTGCGGCCCGAGGTCGCCGAGGGCGCCGCCGTGCGGTTGCCCGGCGCGCGTCACCCGCTGATCGAGAACTGCGTGGCGAACGACATCGTGCTCGACGCCGAGGCACCGCTGCTGGTGCTGACGGGCCCCAACGCGGGCGGCAAGACCGTTCTGCTCAAGACGCTGGGGCTGGCCGTGCTCATGGCGCACGCCGGCCTCTTCGTCGCGGCCGCCGCGCGTGCCGCCGACGGCCGCCCGAGCCGGGCGACGCTGCCGCCGTTCGGCTCCGTCCTGACGGACATCGGCGACGAGCAGAGCATCGAGGCGTCGCTGTCGACCTACGCCGCGCACCTGACCAACCTGCGTCGCATCGTGGAGGACGCCGCCCCCGGCACGCTGCTGCTGATCGACGAGCTCGGGTCCGGCACCGACCCGGACGAGGGCGCCGCGCTGTCGCAGGCGATCCTCGAGGCGGTGGTGGAGCGGCGCGCGTTCGGTGTGGTCACCACCCACCTGGCGCCGCTCAAGGTGTTCGCGGCCCAGCGCGCCGGCGTGCGCAACGCCGCGATGCGCTTCGACGTCGAGGCGTTGCGCCCCACGTTCGAGCTGGTCGTCGGCCAGCCCGGGCGCTCCTACGCGCTGGCGATCGCCGAGCGCGTGGGCCTTTCGCAGGAGCTCCTCGCGCGGGCGCACGAGGTCCTGGGCCCCGAGGGCGCGCGGCTCGAGCGGCTGCTGGAGACCCTCGAGGGGCAGCGGGCGGCGCTGCAGGCGCAGCTCGACGAGGCCGAGGGCGCGCGGGCGGCCGCCGTCGCCGAGGCGGAGCTGCTGCGCGCCCAGATCGAGCGCCTGCGGGCCCAGGAGGCCGCGCTGCTCGAGCAGGCGGCCGAGAAGGCGGACGCGCTGCTGCAGGACACCCTCGCTCGGGCCAAGGCCTGGCGCGAGACCGCCCGCAGCGATCCGGCCCAGCGGGGCAAGGCGATGGAAGCGATCTCCCAGCTGCGGCGCGAGACGAAGCGCCGGGCGCCGGCCGCCACGCGCCCTTCGGTGCCCGACCGTCTCGCACCGGGCGCGATCGTGCGGGTCGACGCGTACGGGGCCGAGGGTCCGGTGGTGGAGGTGCGCGGTGACCAGCTCGTCGTGCAGCTCGGCCTGCTCAAGGTCGAGGTCGCCCGCCACGAGGTGACCGTGGTGCGCGCGCCGGACGCGAGCAAGGGGCCGAAGGCGCCCGTCGCGCCCAGCCTGGGCTTCGAGCGCGAACTCAACGTCCGCGGGGAACGCGTCGAGGAGGCGATCGAGAAGGTGCGCGACCTCGTGCGCGAGGCGCACGCCCTGCAGGTCGAGAGCGTGCGCGTGCTGCACGGCAAGGGCACGGGCGCGCTGCGCGACGCCGTGCGCCGCTACCTCAAGGACGAGCGCCTGGTGGAGCGCTTCGAGGACGCGGTCCCCTACGAGGGCGGTTTCGGGGTCACGGTGGCGTACCTGCGGCCCCGCTGAGCGGCCGCGTGGAACGCCGTCGTCGGCCGACGTGCGCCGCGGCGCGGTCCGGGTACCCTCGCGCATGCCCCGCCCCCGCGCCATCGTCTTCGACCTCGACGGCACCCTCGTCGACTCGCTGCCCGACATCGTCGGCGCCTTCCGCGACGCCTTCGCCGAGCACGGCCTGACGGCGCCCTCCGAGGCGGAGGTGCGCGACCACGTCGGCCTCCCGCTCGAGACGATGTACGCCGCCTTCGCGCCGGCCGAGCGCGTCGCCGCGCTGTCGGCGAGCTACCGGCGGATCTACCCGCAGCGCTTCACCCGCCACTCGCGGCCGTACCCGGGCGTCCCCGAGGCGCTCGCGACCCTGAGGGGCCGCGGCTTCCGTCTGGCGGTCGCGACCACCAAGCGCAGCGAGATGGCGGTGCGCCTCGTCGCGGCGCTGGGGATGACCGACGCGCTCGACGTCGTGCAGGGCACCGACGGCTTCCCCCACAAGCCGGCGCCCGACGTGGTGCGACGCGCGCTCGCGGCGCTCGACGCCGACGGCGTGTGGATGGTGGGCGATACCGTGCACGACATCGAGGCGGGTCGGGCGGCGGGCCTCGCCACCTACGCGGTCACCTGGGGCACCCACGACGCCGAGCGCCTGCGCGCGGCGCGCCCCGATCGGCTCGAGGCGTCGCTCGAACCGTTGCTCGCGGCGACCGCCGGTTAGCATCGCGCATGGAGAACAACGACAAGCAGTACGTCATCGACGCCATGGCCGAGGACGCCTGGCGGATGTTCCGGATCCTGGGCGAGTTCGCCCAGGGGTTCGAGGAGATGGCCGACGTCGGCAAGGCCGTCACCGTCTTCGGTTCGGCCCGGCTCGGTCGCGAGCACCCGGACTACGGCAAGGCCGAGGCGCTGAGCGCCGACCTCGCCGGCCGCGGCTACGCCGTCGTCACCGGCGGCGGTCCCGGCATCATGGAGGCGGCCAACAAGGGGGCCTTCGAGGCGGGGGGCCGCAGCGTGGGCCTCAACATCGCGTTGCCGCACGAGCAGGCGCCGAACGCCTACCAGACGGACAAGGTCAACTTCCGCTACTTCTTCGTTCGCAAGGTGCTGCTGGTGAAGTACTCGACGGCGTTCGTGGTGTTCCCCGGCGGCTTCGGGACGATCGACGAGCTGTTCGAGGCGATGACCCTGATCCAGACGAAGAAGATCATGCCGTTCCCCGTCTTCCTGGTGGGCACGGCGTACTGGCGTGGCCTCATCCAGTGGCTGCAGGGAACGCTGGTGCGCGCGGGGACGATCGCCGAGCAAGACCTGCAGCTGTTCAAGGTGGTCGACGACGTGGCGGGGATCCCGGACGAGATCGAGAAGTACTACGCCTCCGGGAACCACGGGGGCTTCGAACTCCCCTCGTGAGGCCCGCCGTCGCGGACCCGCGGGCCCGCGACGCGGACGGGGTTCAGTCGACCGGCTCCAGCCCGTCGAGCACCCAGGGCATGAGCTCGCCCACCGTCGGGTGGGGCAGGACGACGCGGCGGAAGGTCTCGGTCGTCAGCCCCGCGCTCATCGCCAGCGCGAAGAGGCCGACGACCTCGTCCCCGTGGACGCCGAGGACGGCGGCCCCCAGGAAGCGGTCGTCGTCGGCATCCACCAACACCTTGACGAACCCCTGGGTCTCGCCCATCTCCTTGGCGCGCGAGATCGTGCGCATCGGCTTCACCGCCCGGAGCACGCGGTGCCCGGCGGCGACCGCCTGGGCCTCGTTGAGACCGACGCGTCCGAGCGGCGGATCCGTGTACAGGGCGTAGATGGTGTCGCGCTCGCCGATCGTGCGGGGTGGCGACGCGCCCGGCGCGCCGTCGCCGCGTTCGAGTCGCAGCTGGTCGAGCAGGACCTGCGCGTCGTGGACGCTGGTGTGGGTGAACGCGCCGCGTCCGTTGACGTCGCCCACGGCATAGACGCCTGCGGCGCTGGTGCGGGTGTGGTCGTCGACGGTGACGTACCCGCGGTCGTCGGTGGCGACGCCGGCGAACTGCAGGTCGAGCCGGTCGCTGTTCGGTCGCCGGCCGGTCGCGACCAGCAGGTGCGAGCCGACGACCTCGCGGCCGTTCTCGAGGTGCACCGCGACGGCGTCGCCGGCGGCGGTCACGCGGGCCACGCCAACGCCGACCTCGAAGCGGATGCCCTCGCGCTCGAGGATCTCGCGCACGGCGGTGGCGACGTCCTCGTCCTCGCGCCCGAGCACGCGCGGGGCGGCCTCGATGGCCGTCACCCGGGCGCCGAAGCGGCGGAGGACCTGGCCCAGCTCGAGCGCGACGTAGCTCGCGCCGATGACCACCAGGTGCTCCGGGAGGCGCTCCAGCTCGAGGAGGCGGGCGTTGTCGAGCCACGGCACCTCGTCGAGGCCGGGGATGGGCGGCTCCACGGCGCGTGCGCCGACGTTGAGGACGACGCGCTCCGCGTGGATCGTGCGTTCGCCGACGCGCACCGTCTTGGGGCCGACGAAGCGCGCCCAGCCACGGACGAGGGCCACGTTGGGCTTCTCGGCCAGGTAGCGGGTCAGCCCGTCGCGGCTCTCGTGGCGGATCTCGTTCATGCGCGCCATGGCGGTCGCGAAGTCGACGTTCACCTCGCCGGTCGCGACGCCGTAGGCGTCGCCGCGGCGCGCGAGCTGGGCGACGCGGGCGCTCGCCACGAGCGTCTTGGTGGGCGTGCAGCCGGTGTTGACGCAGGTGCCGCCGACGGCGCCGCCCTCGACGACGGCGACGCGTTCGTCGTCGGGGAGGCCGGCGATGAGGGTCGCGGTCGCCTGGCCGGTGCCGACGAGGAGCAGGTCGAAGCGTTCGCTGGGGGTGTCCATGGGGGCATCCTAGGCCCGCCGCCGCGACCGGCCCGTCCGACGGTTGACGTGACACCGCTACCGGGGCCCGGTCAGCCTAAGGGAACTTGACATGAACGCACTCAGGTTTTATCCTGTTTCCGGAAGCGGTGACCGGTGCCTAGCGCTAGCTCGCCGCTCGAGATCCCACCTGTGGAGGTGACCATGTCCCTCGTCCGAACCCCGAACCCCTATGGGGTGCCCACCGTTCGCCGCACCCTGGCCGACGACCTGTTCAGCGGCTTCGAGCGCCTGTTCGAAGACGTCGGCCGCAGCGAGACCAACGCGCTGGCGATGGACTTCTTCGAGACCGAGGACGCACTCGTGCTCGAACTCGCCGTGCCCGGCGTGAACTCGAACGGGATCGACGTCTCCGTCGAGGGCCGCCAGTTGACCGTGCGCGCCGAGCTGCCGGCCGCGCCCGAGGGCGAGGACCGCCGCTACTGGCTGCGGACCCTGCCGCGCGGCGCCTACACCCGCACGGTCCGCCTGCCGGTCGGCGTCGACGTCGACGCGATCGAGGCGCGCGTGCAGAACGGCGTGCTCAGCCTGCGGATGCCGAAGGCCGCCGAGGCCAAGGTGCGCAAGCTGCAGATCCAGGACGCCTGAGGCGCGGCCTCGAAGTCCCGTGCGCCCGCGGTCGCGTGTCGACCGCGGGCGCTTTCGCGTGGCGCGGCCACGGCCGCGTGGTGTGATGGGCCGGTGATCGAGCTCCTGGCCGCGAACCCCCTCGTCCTGCTCTTCGCCGTCGCGGCCGTGGGCGTCCCACTCGGGCGCGTCCCCATCCTCGGGGTGCGGGTGGGGGTGGCGGCCGTGCTCTTCGCCGGGCTCGCCTTCGGCGCCCTCGACCCCCGCCTGCGGTTGCCCGAGATCGTCCTCCAGCTCGGCCTCGCCCTCTTCGTGTACACGATCGGCCTCGCCAGCGGGCGCGCCTTCCTGCGCGCCTTCGACCCGCGTGGTCTGCGGGCCAACCTGCTGGTGCTGACGGCGGTGACGGCCGGTGCCGGGGCCACGGTGCTCATGGCCCGAGCCTTCGGCCTCGACCCGGCCACGGCCGCCGGCCTGTACACCGGCGCGACGACCAACACGCCGGCCCTCGCGGCGGTCGTGGAGGCGCTGCGCGGGGCCGAGGAGAGCGTCCGCTCCGCGCCCGTCGTCGCGTACTCGCTGGCGTACCCGGGGGGCGTGCTCGGGATCATCCTGGTGATCGCGGCCTTGCAGCGTGGCTGGCGCACCGACTACGCGGCCGAGGCGCGCGGCCTGCGCGACTACGGCGTCGGGGGCGAGCTGCTGCGCAGCGTCACCGTGCGCGTCACGCGCGACGAGCTGGCCAGCGCACCCGTGCAGGCCTGGCGCGAGCGCGAGGGCTGGCACGTGATCATGGGGCGCTACCGCCGCGGCAGCGCCGTCCGCCTGGTCCAGGGCGACACCGTCCTGCTGCCGGGCGACGAGGTCACGCTCGTCGGCACCGAGCGCGACCTCGAGCTGGTGGCGTCCAGGATCGGCGACGTGACCGACACGCGCCTCGATCTCGAGCGCAGCGAGCTCGACTTCCGCAGGCTCTTCGTCAGCCGGCCCGAGGTGGCGGGCCGGACCCTGGGGGAACTGCGGCTCCCGCAACGTCTCGGCGCGGTGGTCACCCGCGTGCGTCGCGGCGACGCCTTCCTGCTGCCGACGGCGGACCTGCGCCTGGAGCTGGGCGACCGGGTGCGGGTCATCGCGCGCCAGGACCAGATGGCCGCCATCGAGCGCACCTTCGGCGACTCGTACCAGGCCCTCTCCGAAGTCGACGTCCGCTCGCTCGCCCTCGGCCTCGGCCTGGGGTTGCTGCTCGGCCTGGTCCCGCTACCGCTCCCGGGGGGCGCGGTGCTGCGGCTCGGCTCCGCCGGGGGCCCGCTGCTGGTGGCGCTCGCCCTCGGTGCCCTGGGTCGCAGCGGACCGCTCGTGTGGACGCTGCCCTACTCCGCGAACCTCACGCTGAGGCAGTTCGGCCTGCTCCTGTTCCTCGCGGGCGTGGGGACGGGCTCGGGCTTCGCCTTCGTGTCGACGCTGCGCGCGGGGGCCGGGCTGGACGTCGTGCTGGGCGGTCTGGTCCTGACGGTCACGCTCGCCGCCACGACGCTGTTCGTCGGCCACCGCCTGCTGCGGCTGCCGATGAACGTCATGGTCGGGGTCGTGAGCGGTCAGCACACCCAGCCCGCGGCGCTCGGCTACGCGGTGGAGCAGACGGGCAACGACCTGCCCCACGTGGGCTACGCCACCGTCTTCCCGGTCGCCACGGTCGCCAAGATCGCGCTCGCGCAGGCCGTGCTCCTGCTCGTCTGAAGCGGCCCGCCGAGGCGGTGCGGTCTCAGGGCCCCCAGCGCGGGGGCAGCGCCCGCTGTCCGAACACCTGACCCGCCAGAGCGAAGATCTCCGCCGGCTCCAGCCCCTGGCCCAGGTAGGTCGATCCGCGCCAGATCTCCACGTGCGGGTGGGGGTCGTTCTCCGTCCCCTCGACGCCGTCGATCGTGCCCGAGTTGCCCGTCAGCCCGATGACCTGGCCCTGGGTGACCGGCGCGCCCACGGCCACCGCGTCCGGGATGCCCGACAGGTGGGCGTAGCGCGTGACGAAGCCGCCCGCATGCTCGATCCACACCTGACGCCCGCGCAGCTGGTCGAGGATCTCCGCGGGCGTCGACATCACCCGGCGCGCCTCCGCGATGATCGCGTCGTAGGTCGCCTGGTCCATCTCCACGTAGTCGTGGTCGGCGCGGAGGACGACGCCGTCGGCGACCGAGACGATCGGCGTGCCGTAGGTGATCGTCGTCGCGCCGCTCACCGCGCCGTCGTAGAAGTCGAAGCCCTCGTGGGTGCCGTTGCGGTACGCGCGGTTGGCGTTGGGCCAATGCGAGGCCCGCGAGCTGATGGTGGCGTCGGTCACGGGCGGCACGTAGCCGCTCGGCCAGCCGCGCACGAAGGGGGCCTCGGCGAGCTCGCGCAAGCGCGACGCCAGCATGCCCTGCCGCAGGGCGGGGTTGGCGTTCGCGTGCACCATGACGCCCTGGTCCTGGGCGTCGACCGCCGTCGGGTCGGCGCCGGCGTTGAGCAGCAGCAGCGGCAGGCGCGCGTCCGGCGCGTGGCGCAGGGCGAGCAGCAGGGCGGTCGTGCCGTCCGCGGCCGCCCACTGGACGTCTGCGCCGGCGGCGATCAACGCCGCGGCGGCGTCCGTCAGGCCGCGCATGGCGGCCACGTGCAACGGGGGGCGGCCCTCGCCGTCGAGCACCGCGAGGTCGGCGCCCGCCTCCAGCGCCGACGCGACGCCCGCCTCGTCGTCGGCCGCCAGGGCCGCCAGCAGGGCCGGCACGGGCGGGGGCGCCGGCTCGCGCGCGAACGGGTTCGGCAGGACGTCGAAGCGCCACGCCGCCACGGTCGCGGCGACGAGCACGAACAGGGCGATCAGGGCGACGCGGACCATGCGCCAAGGTACCAGGGGGACGTGATGAGAAGGGGGAGGGCCGCCGACGTCAGAGCGGCTCGACCCGCACGACGGCATTGCCGAAGCTGCTGCCGCCCCCGAGGTCGGTCAGCCGCTCGCTGGTGAGGTCGTTGAGGCCGCGGCCGTCCGGTGCGAGCTTCGGCCACCACTGGCCCAGCGCGATCAGGACACCCTCGCGCGCGGCGTCGGTGACGTCGATGCGCCGCACGATGGCCCCCTGGGCGCTCACCACCCGGTGTCGCTCGCCGTCGCGCACGCCGAAGCGGGCGGCGTCGGCCGGGTGCAGCAGCATGCGCGGCTCGCCGCCGGCGGCCTCGAGCAGCGAGGCCACGTTGCCCATCGACGTGTTGAGCACGTGGCTGCCGGGCGGCGAGATCAGGCGTAGCGGGAAGGACTCGGTCGGGCGCTCCTCGAACGCCAGCGCGCGGGGGGGCGGGTCGAAGGCGACCTTGCCGTCCGCGTGGTGCGCGCCGCCGGCGTAGGGCCGGAAGGGCTCGGGCAGGCGCAGCTTGAGCGAGCGCGCCTCGCGCAGCCGCTCGAAGGAGATGCCCTCGAGGTGCGGGTGGCCGCTCGCGAGCAGGTCGCGGGCGACCTCCTCGGCGGACCACGCCAGCGTCGGTTCGTCGAGCCCGAGCCGCCGCGCGAGCTCGCGGAACACCCAGGTGTTCGGCCGGGCCTCGCCGGCCGCCGGCACCACCGGCTCCGCCCACTGCAGGTGGTAGTGGCCGTAGGCGCTGTAGAGGTCGGGGTGCTCGAGGAAGGTCGTCGCGGGCAGCAGCACGTCGGCGTAGTCCGCGGTGTCCGTCTGGAAGTGCTCGAGCACGGTCGTGAACAGGTCGGGTCGCGCGAGCCCGGCGCGCACCCGCGACGAGTCGGGCGCCACCGCCGCCGGGTTGCTGTTGAACACGAACAGCTTGGCGACGGGCGGCCCCTCCGGCTCCAGCAGGGCGCTGGCCAGGCGGCTCTGGTTGATCACCCGCACGCCGGGTCGCAGCAGGTGAGCGCCGGCCGTGCGCTCGGTGCCGAGCGCGAAGGCGCCCGAGGTCGAGATGCCGCCGCCCCCGCCGCGGTGACGCCACGCGCCGGTCAGGGCGGGCAGCAGCGAGATGGCGCGCACCGCGTTGCCACCGCCCTCGTTGCGCGTCATGCCGTAGCCGATGCGGACGTAGGCGGCCCGCGCCTCGGCGAAGCGGCGGGCGACCGCCTCGATGCGCTCCGGCGCGAGGCCGGAGACCTCGGCCGCCCGCGCGGGCGTCCAGGCCGCGACCGCCCGCCGGTAGGCGTCGAGGCCGCGGGCGTGGCGCGCGAGGTAGTCGCGGTCCTCGAGGCCGTCGCGCAGGATGACGTGGCCCATCGCCAGCGCGACGGCCGTGTCGCTGCCCACGGCGACCTGCCAGTGCTCGTCGGCCACCCGGGTGGTGTCGTTGCGGTAGGGGTCGACGTGCAGCACGAAGGCGCCGGCGCGCTTGGCGGCGCGCACGTCGGGCATGAGGTGCACGTGGCTGCGCGCGGCGTCGATGCCCCACAGGATGACCAGGCGCGCGTGGGGCAGGTCCTCTGGGTCGGTCGCCAGCTTGTGCGGGCCGTAGTTCGCCTCCCAGCCGGCGCCGCCGGTGGCCGCGCAGATCGTCCAGTCGAGCTCGCTGGCGCCGAGGGCACGGAAGAAGGCCAGCGGGTGGTCGCGTTCCACGTGCCCCATCGTGCCGGCGTAGCTGTAGGGCAGCACGCTCTCGGCGCCGTAGCGATCGACGGCGTCGCGCGTTCGCTCGGCCACCAGGTCGAGCGCCTCGTCCCAGGTGGCGCGCGCGAAGCGGCCCTCGCCCTTCGGCCCGACGCGCACTTGTGGGTGCAGCAGACGGTCGGGGTGGTGCTGGCGCTCGGGGTAGCGGGCCGTCTTCACGCAGGCGAAGCCGCGGGTGTAGGGGTGATCGGGGTCGCCCTCGAGGCGCGTGACGTGCCCGTCCTCCACCGTGATGCGCACGGCGCAGGCGTCCGGGCAGTCGAGCGGGCAGACGCTCCGGTACACGGCCACGGCGGTACGCTAGCACGCGTGCGCGCCGCCGTCCGCAGCGAGTTCCCCCGCCTGGTGAGGATCGCCATCCCGTTGGCCGTCGCCACGATCGCCCAGAACGGGATGAGCTTCGTCGACACGCTCATGGCGGGTCGCCTGGGGCCCGACGCCCTCGCCGGCATCGCGCTCGGCGCGGTCAGCTTCTTCCTCGTCACCATCGTGCTCTCGTCGATGCTCTTCGCGGTGGGGCCGATGGTGGCGCAGGCGACCGGTGCGCGGCGCCCCGAGGACGCGGTCGCCGCCCTGCGTCAGGGGCTGCTGTGGGGCCTGCTGCTGACGCCGCCCGCGGTGGCGCTGCTGTGGCTCATGCCCACCGTCCTGCGGGCGATGGGCCAGGACCCCACCGTCGTCGCGCCCGCCGAGGGCTACCTGCGGGCGGCGTCGGCCGGCGTCCTGCCGCTCATGGCCTTCACCTCGCTCCGCGCCTACCTCGAGGGCCAGGGGCGCACGCGGCCGCTCATGCTCGTGGCGTTCCTCGGCGTCGGCCTCAACGTCGTCGCCAACCAGGCGTTCATGTTCGGGCGCTGGGGCTTCCCGGCGCTCGGCTTGACGGGCACCGGCGTCGCCACCAGCCTGGTGTACGCCGCGATGGCGCTGGCCGGGCTCGCCTACGTCGCGCGCAGCGACCGGGCCCGCGCCGTGTTCGCCCGCCCCTGGCGCTGGGATGGAACGACCGCCGCCGAGGTGCTGCGCCTCGGTTGGCCGATCGCCCTCACCGTCGCGTTCGAGACCGGCCTCTTCGCGGTGTCGGCCCTGTTGATGGGGCGCTTCGGGCCCGCGTCCCTCGCCGGGCACCAGATCGCGATCCAGACGGCGTCGATGACGTTCATGATCCCGCTCGCCCTCGGCATCGCCACCACCGCCCGCGTCGGGCACGCGGTCGGCAGGGGAGACCCGCTCGGCGCGCGCGCCGCCGGCATCGTCGGCATCGCCGGCTCGCTGCTCGTGATGAGCGCCACCGCGCTCCTGTACCTGACGGCGCCACGCGTGGTGGTGGCGCTGTACCTCGACCTCGCCGACCCCCAGAACGCGGCCGTGGTCGGCCACGCGGTCGCCTTCCTCGGCGTGGCGGCCGCCTTCCAATTGGT
>JAABRV010000063.1 GCA_011390735.1 Trueperaceae bacterium
CCGCCCGCGTCGACCATGTCGGCGATCGCATCGGCGTGCAGGCCGGCGGCGTCGACGACGTAGCGCGCCTTGATGAGCGTGGGCTTCGCCTCGTCACCGACGGTGGCCTCGATGTCGAAGCCCTTGTCGCTGCGGCGGATGTTCCGCACCGTGTGCTCGAGCGCGAGGTCGACGCCATTGCGCACCGCGCTCTCGGCGAGCATGAAGCAGGCCTCGTAGGGGTTGACCACACCGGCGGTCGGCGCGTACAGCGCCTCGACGATGTCGTGCGACAGGTGGGGTTCCTCGCGCCGGATGCGCTCCGGGCCCCACAGCTCCAGCCCGGGGACGCCGCGGCGCCGGCCCTGCTCCATGATCTGCCGCAGCGTGGCCCGCTGCTCCTCGTCGAAGGCGCAGGTCAGGTCGCCGACCCGCTTGAAGCCGAAGTGCAGGTCGTCGGCCAACGCGTCCCACATCTGGTTGCCGCGCCACTCCAACTCGCCCTTGAGCGTGCCCTCGGCGCCGTGGTGACCGGCATGGATGATGCCGCTGTTCGCCTTGCTGGTGCCGAGACCGACCTCGCACTCGCGCTCGATGACGACGGCCCGCAGGCGGTAACGCGAGAGCTCGCGGGCGATGGCGCAGCCGATCACGCCGCCACCGATCACCGCGACGTCGTAACGCATGTGTGGGACCTCCCATCCGGACGACGACGCCGACCGGCCGCCGACGGCGGCACGGGTTCGGCGCATCGGTTCCGACGGGCCCATCGTAGGCCCGCGGGGGCCGCGGGTTCAGGGTCCGGAGTCCCTGGGCGCGTCCTCCGAGTCCGTGCCACACGAGGACGTTGCTACCTTGTGAACGTGCGCACGACCGCGCTAGCCTGGTCTCACCCATGCGCCGGACGGCCGCACCTCGTCGGGAGGGAATCGGCGCTCGGGTCGCACGCGTGCCGACCGCGGCCCTTACGAGGGGCGATCGCGGCGGCAGGAGGTCCCAGATGACGTCAGCCCCGACGCTCGTTCGTTGGCTCGCCGAACTCGAACGCTCCGATGCCCCCCAGGTGGGCGACAAGCACGCCGCCTTGGGCGAGATGGCGGCGGCGCTCGGTGAGCAGGGGGTGCGCATCCCGGTGGGCTTCGCCACGACGGCCGCGGCCTACGAACGGTTCGTGGCGGCCAACGGCATCCATGAGGCGATGGAGGCGCAGCTCGCGGCCCTCGAGGCCGGCAACCGCCCCATCCACCGCGTCGGCAAGGCGATCCGCCGGCTATTCCTGCAAGGTGAGTTCCCGCCCGAGGTGGCCGACGCCATCCGCGACGCGTACCACGAGTTCGGTAGCCGCTTCGACACGGAGGAGGTCGACGTCGCCGTCCGCGCGTCCGCCACGGTGACCGATCTGCCCGAGGCGAGCTTCGCCGGTCAACAGGAGACCTTCCTCAACGTGCGTGGCGACGCCGACGTGCTCGACGCCTGCCGCGCGTGCTACGCCTCGTCGTTCACCGACCGCGCGATCAGCTACCGCATCGCCCACGGCATCGACCACCTGCGCATGGCGCTGTCGGTCGGCGTCATGAAGATGGTGCGCAGCGACCTGGCGGGCGCCGGGGTCATGTTCAGCATCGACCCCGAGACCGGCTTCGAGGACGCCGTCGTCATCAACGCGGCCTGGGGGCTGGGCGAGACGGTCGTTCAGGGCTCGGTCAACCCCGACGAGTACATGGTCTTCAAGCCCTTCCTGGAGAACCCCGAACTGCGGCCGATCATCGAGGCGCGGGTCGGCGAGAAGCAGCAGCAACTGATCTACGCCGAGGGCGGCACCAGCACGACGGCGCTCAAGGACACCAGCCAGGTCGAGCGGCGCGCGCGCGTGCTCGACGACGACGAGGTGCTGCAGCTGGCGCGCTGGGCGGTCGCCGTGGAACGGCTCTTCGGCTGCCCCATGCACCTCGAGTGGGCCAAGGACGGCGAATCCGACGAGGTCTACTTCGTGGCCGCGCGCCCGGAGACGGTGCAGTCGCAGCGGGCGAGCGACACCCTGTCGAGCTACGCCCTGGAGATGCGCGGCGAGGTGCTCGTCAGCGGTCAGGCGATCGGCGAGGCGATCACCCACGGCCAGGTCCAGGTGATCGAGAGCGTCAACGACATCGACCGCTTCATCGACGGTCGCATCCTGGTGACCGGCATGACCGACCCCGACTGGATGCCGATCCTGCAGCGCGCCGCCGGGGTGATCACCGACCACGGCGGTCGCACCTGCCACGCGGCGGTCATCAGCCGCGAGCTCGGGATCCCCACGATCGTGGGCAGCAACGATGCCACCCGCGTCCTGCACGACGGCCAGGAGGTCACGCTGAGCTGCGCCGAGGGCGACCGCGGCTTCGTGTACGCCGGCAGCATGCCCTTCCGCTCCACGACGACCAAGATCGGTGACGTGCCGCGCACGCGCACCCAGGTGATGCTGATCATCGCGAGCCCCACCGCGGCCTTGCGCTGGTGGCGCCTGCCCTGCCACGGCATCGGCCTGGCGCGCATGGAGTTCATGATCAGCGATCTCATCCAGGTGCACCCGATGGCCCTGCTGCACTTCGACGACCTGAGCGACGAGGAGGCGAAACGCCGCATCGCCGACCTCACCCACGGCTACGACGACAAGCCCGAGTTCTTCGTCGACCGCCTCGCGCGCGGCATCGGCAAGATGGCCGCGTCGCAGTACCCGCAGCCCGTGATCGTGCGCACCAGCGACTTCAAGACCAACGAGTACGCGGCCCTGATCGGCGGCCGCGAGTTCGAACCGCACGAGGAGAACCCCATGCTCGGCTTCCGCGGCGCCTCGCGCTACGACGCCGAGGGCTACCGCGCGGCCTTCGCGCTCGAGTGCCGGGCCATCCGACGCGTGCGCGAGGAGCTCGGCTTCGACAACGTGGTGGTGATGATCCCGTTCTGCCGCACGGTCGACGAGGCCGACCGGGTGCTGGCACTGATGGCCGAGGAGGGCCTCGAGCGCGGCAAGAACGGCCTCGAGGTGCAGGTGATGGCCGAGGTGCCCTCGAACGTCCTGCTGGTCGACCGCTTCGCCGAGCGCTTCGACGGCTTCTCGATCGGCTCCAACGACCTCACCCAGCTCGTGCTCGGCATCGACCGCGACTCCACCCGGCTGGCGGAGATGTTCGACGAGCGCGACGAGGCCGTGAAGCGGGCGGTGCGGCTGCTCATCCAGGGCGCGCACGCCGCCGGACGCAGCGTCGGGATCTGCGGCCAGGCGCCGTCCGACTACCCCGAGTTCGCGGAGTTCCTGGTGGCCGAGGGGATCGACGCGATCGCCCTCAACCCCGACAGCATCCTCGGCGTCCTGCCCGTCATCGCCGCCGCCGAGGCGGCCTCGGAGGCCGCCCCGGGCTGACCGCGCCCGCCGGTGCGCCGCGACGCCGCCGGCGGCCCGGGTCCCCGTGGGCGCCTTCGCCCCGCGCGGTCGCGGCTCCCGGCGGTGGTCTCGGCATAGCATGGGCGGCCAAGATGCCCCCTCTCTTCGATCCGGCCGCCGTGCGCGACATCGACGACGTCATCGACGCTCTCGGTGAGATCGTCGACGCGGCGCGCGGACGCGGGGAGCGCCACGGCCTCTTCGCCGCGCTCTACCGCCGGACCACCGTGGAGGTGCGCCGCGCCTTGCGCGCCGACGCCTTCCACGACCCCGCGTGGGTCGAGCGGCTCGACGTCGTCTTCGCGCACCGCTACCTGCAGGCGTTCGCCGACTTCCACGCCGGCCGGCCCACCACCGCCGCCTGGGCGCACGCGTTCGAGCGCGACCGCGAGCCGGGCCACCTCGTGCTGCAGCACCTGCTGCTCGGGATGGCCGCCCACATTTTGCTCGACCTCGGCATCGCGACCCACGACACCTGCGGCGGACCGCTGTCGCCGCGTCAGGCGGACTTCGTCGCCATCAACCGGGTCCTCGGCGAGATGCTCGACGCCGTGCAGGAGGACCTGAACGCCGTCTCGCCGGCGCTGGCCTGGGCGGACCGGGCCGGCGGGCGCTGGGACGAGCGCGTCGCGACCGCCACCCTGCGCCGCTGGCGTGCCACCGCCTGGCGCCGGGCGGTGCGGCTGGCCGCGATCCCCGCCGGGGAGCGCGCCCCTCGAATCGACCGCATCGACCGGGCCACGCTCCGCGTGGCCCGCGGGCTGTGCGCGCCCGCCGACAGCCTCGCCGGCGCCGCCACCAGCCGGTTGCTGGGCTGGGTCGGCAGGGCCGAGCAGGACGACGTCCCGGCACTGATCGACGCGGTCACGGGGCGGGATCGCTGAGGCCCGTGCCCCTCAACCCTTGACGACCCCCAGCGGCCGCATCCGCGCCACCCGGGTGGAGAGGCCCGCGCGGTGCACGACGTCGACGACCCGGTCGACGTCCTTGTAGGCGTCGGGCTGCTCCTCGTCGAGGCCGCGCCGGCTGCTCGCGCGGGCCACCACGCCGCGGGCGGCGAGCTCGGCGCGCACATCGCGGCCCTTGGCGGCCTTGACCGCCGCCGTCCGGCTCATCACACGACCGGCGCCGTGGCAGGTGGTGCCGAAGCTGCGCTCCATGGCGAGCGGTCCGCCGCGCAGCACCCAGCTGGCGCGCCCCATGTCGCCGGGGACGATGACCGGCTGGCCGACCTCGCGGTACACGGCGGGCACGTCGGGGTGCCCGGCCGGGAACGCCCGCGTGGCGCCCTTGCGGTGCACGCACAGGGTGCGCTCTTCCCCGTCGACCGTGTGGCGCTCGAACTTGGCGATGTTGTGCGCCACGTCGTACACGAGCTCCAGGCCGAGGCGCGCCCAGGGCCGCCCGAAGAAGCGCTCGAACGCCTCGCGCACCTCCGCGGCGAGGAGTTGCCGGTTGCAGAACGCGAAGTTGGCGGCGGCGCGCATGGCGCCCAGGTAGGCCTCCCCCTCGGGCGAGTCGATCGGCGCGCAGGCGAGCTGACGGTCGGGCAGCTCGATGCCGTAACGCTCGGGCACGCCGCGCAGGGCGCGCAGGGCGTCGTCGCAGACCTGGTAGCCGAGGCCGCGCGACCCGGAGTGGATGAGCACGCACAGCTGCCCCGCCTCGAGACCGAAGGCGGCCGCCGCCTCCGCGTCCTCGACGCGATCGACGACCTGCAGCTCGACGAAGTGGTTGCCGGACCCCAGCGTGCCGCACTGCTCGGCGCCGCGCGCCTTCGCGACGTCGGAGACGAGGTCGGGCCGCGCGTCGTCGAGGCAGCCCTCCGCCTCGCAGTGACGCACGTCGTCATCGGTGGCCAGCCCGCGCCCGACGAGGTACGGCACGCCGCCCCGCATGAGCGCGTCGAGCTCGCGCGGCCCGAAGTGGAACGGACCCGAGCGGCCCACGCCGGCGGGGACGTGGGCCTGCAGCGCGTCGACCAGGCCCTCGAGCCGGCCGCCCAGGTCCTCCTCGCGCAGGTCGCTGCGCAGCAGCCGGACGCCGCAGTTGATGTCGTAGCCGACGCCGCCGGGCGACACCACGCCGCCCTCGGCGGGGTCGGTGGCGGCGACGCCGCCGATGCAGAAGCCGTAGCCCCAGTGGATGTCGGGCATCGCCAGGCTCGCGCCCACGATGCCGGGCAGCGTGGCGACGTTCGCCACCTGCTCCAGCGCGGGGTCGTCGCCCAGCGCCTCGATCAGCGCGTCGTCGGCGAACACCACGCCGTCGCAGCGCATGCCCGGCAGCGCGCCGCGCGGGATCCGCCAGCGCACCGCGTCGATCCTCTCGAGGCTTCGGTGGAGCTCGGGTCGCTTCATCGCGTCCTCCGATCGAGCCGGCGCTCGCCCGGTGGCGGCGGGCGGCCGCCATGCCCGCGCCGGCCAGCTTCGCCCTACACGTCGACGATCACCTCGGCCGCCCAGCCCGCGCCCTCCGGCCGCAGCCACAGGCCGTGGTAGGTGATCGCCTTGACCTCGCGCACCAGCCGGTGCCGGGCGGGATCGACCCGCTCGCCCCAGGCGCTGGCACGCAACCGCAGGCCGCCCTCGCGGTCCTCGCGCGCGACGACGCCGCCGGGTTCCGCGAGCTCGACCAGTCGGACGGCGAAGCGCACCAGCAGCAGGTGGCGCACCTCGAAGGCGACCAGCAGCGCGTGGAGCCAGTCGAAGAGCAGGTCGGCCGGGTCGGACGCCGTCAAGGCGACGTCCACCCGCTGCCGTTCCCGCACCGAGGCGTGGGGCTCCTCGACGATCAGCGCCGTGAACGCCCGTCCCGCCTCCTCGAACAGCGCCTCGCGGGAGTGGGCCTCGACCCGCAGGCCGAGGTCGGCCGTGTGGTCGAACACCCGCCATGGCATGCACCTCGATGGTACGCGGTCGCGCGCCCCTGCCGACGTCCGCCACGGGGCCGACCGCCGGCAGGGCGGGACCGCGATCGCCGCGGCCTACCCCGGCCCGGCGCCGCGCCAGGCGGTGAGCAACAGGTCGTAGCGCCCGCCGACGTGGCTCCGGAAGCCATGCTGGTGCAGGTAGCGTCGGTAGACGGCGAGGTCCCTGACGACGAGCGAGAGGTCGGGTTCGCGGTAGTTGCGGGTGCGCGCGCCCCAGACGGGCTCGCGCCCGCGGAAGCGGCCGTTGGGCAGGCCCAGCAGCAGCGACCCCGTGGGCGTCAGGTGCGCCTGCACCAGCCGCCGCAGCAGCGCCCGGTCGTCGACCGCCGGGCTCTGCAGCACGGCGACGGCGACGACGAGGTCGAAGCGCCCCAGGTCGGGCGGCAGGTCGGCGACGTCGCGCTGCAGGAAGCGCGCGGCCGGGAACCGCCGCGTCGCCTCCGCCAGGGGCGCAGCGGCGTGATCGACGCCGACGACCTCGAGGCCGACGGGGTGCGGGTCGAGCAGCCCGAGCGCCGCGATCTCGTCGCCTCGGTGGCAACCGAGCACCAGCACACGCCCGCCGTCGGGCGGCCGGACGCGCCCGAGCGCCTCGAGCAGCGGCAGCAGGAACCCCGGGTGGTCGAGCTTGCGCACGGCGCCGAAGCCCGCCGGGTCGGCGTAACGCTCGCTCGCGACCGGGTCACTGGCGCCGGAGGCGCCCACGGCCGCCCCGATCGCACTGGACGCGCTCGCGGCCCCACCCCCGGCGCCCGCGGTGGCGCCGGCATGCCACGCGGCCTCGGGCGGCAGCGGGACCAAGCGCAGCCCGGCGCGACCCTCGCCCTGCGGCCGCGGCGCCTCGAGCCGGCAGCCGAGCAGCTCCGCGAGGTCGAACCAGCCGCGCCAGCCCACCACGGCGGCAGCTTCGTCACGGACGGCGTCGGGGTCCGGGACGTCGAGCTCGATCGCCGTCGCGCCCGCCGCGAACGCCGCGCGCAGGCGCCGGGCCAGCGCGGCGAGGGCGAGGCCCGTGGCGACCGTGGCGTCGGCGTCGCCCAGGTTGCCGTCGGCCGGCCCCGAGGCGTCGCCGGTCGGCCAACGCCAGCGCAGCACGCTCATGGGTGGCCGCCGGCCGGCGGCGGCCAGCGGCGCCCGCGGCCGCGCGGGGCGCCGGCCCCGGGCGCATCCCCGCCGCCGCTCGTCGGGCGAAACTCCTTGCATTCTGCAATCCCTGCATCGTACGATCTTTGCATGACGGCCAACCCCGGCGCCGGCCACGCGCGTCGCCTCGTCCACGGCCTGGCGGGCGCCTGGCGCCGACTCGAGGCGCGGGCGGCGCCCGCCATGCGCGAATCCGCCGGCCTCGACCTCGACGACTTCGTGTTCCTCGAGACCGTCGCGATGACCGACCTCGCGCCCGGCGAGATCGCCACCGCGTTGCGCATCCCGCCACACGGGGTGTCGCGCCGTCTCGCGGCGCTGGAGGGCGCTGGCCTCGTGCGCCGGGCGCTGGACCCTGAGGACCACCGGCGCCGCGTCCTGAGCGTCACGCCCCACGGCCACACGGTCCTGGCGGCCGCGCACGCGGCCCTGGAGGCGCGCGTCGCGCCGATGCTGGGCGAGATCGGGCCCGAACGGAGCGCCGCCCTGCTCGACGCCCTCACGCGCCTGGCGGCGGGGCTCGATCCGGAGGACGAGGGGGCGGCGGCCACGGCCCAGGCTACCCCCGACGCGCGCTAGGCTGTTCGTCACGACGAAGAGGGGGCATCGATGGGCGTCTTCCGAAGCCGACCGCTCGCGCCGTTCCGCGCGCCGCGACCCGGATGGGACCCGAGCCACTGGGCCAGCCGCGTCCCGCTGCGCAAGCTCGACAACTTCGCGGAGGTGTTCCGTGCCGCGTGGGAGAACCGCGACCGCCTCGGCTACGCCTGGCGCATCCTGAACCGGGGCACCTGCGACGGCTGCGCCCTCGGCACCCACGGGATGCGCGACTGGACCGTCGACGGCGTCCACCTGTGCAACGTGCGCCTGCGGCTGCTGCGGCTCAACACGCTCCCCGAGCTCGACCCACAGCGCCTGAGCGACGTCGCCGAACTCCGTGCGTTGCGTGCCCGCGACCTGCGCGCGCTGGGCCGACTCCCCTTCCCGCTGCTGCGCCGACGCGGCGACGCCGGCTTTCGCCGCATCGGCTGGGACGACGCGATCGACCTGGTGGCCGAGCGGATCGCCGCCACCGAGCCCGACCGCGCCTTCCTCTACCTCACCAGCCGTGGCATTCCCAACGAGACCTACTACCAGGCACAGAAGGCGATGCGCGCGCTCGGCACCAACAACGTCGACAACGCCGCGCGCCTGTGCCACGCGCCGAGCACGGTCGCCCTGAAGCGCTCGCTGGGCGTCGGCGCCACCACCTGCAGCTACGCCGACCTCATCGGCAGCGAGGTCGTCACCTTCATCGGTTCCAACCCGGCCAAGAACCAACCCGTGATGATGAAGTACCTCTACCACGCGAAGAAGGCGGGCACGAAGGTCGTGGTCGTCAACCCCTACCGCGAGAGCGGCATGGACGCGTACTGGGTCCCCTCCGATGCCGAGAGCGCGCTCTTCGGCACCACCATCGCCGACCACTTCATCCAGGTCGCACCCGGCGGCGACCGCGCCTTCCTGCGGGGAGCGCTCAAGGCCATCGTCGAGCTCGGCCTGCTGGACGACGCCTTCGTCGCCGACCGCACCGCCGGGTGGAACGCCCTGCGTGACGACCTCGCGCGCCTCGACTGGGCGCGCGTCGAGCGCGAGAGCGGCGTGCCGCGCGCCGAGGTCATTGCCTACGCGGAGCTGATCGGTCGCGCCGGCAGTGGCGTGTTCGTGTGGGGCATGGGCCTGACCCATCAGGCCCAGGGCGAGGAGAACGTGCAGGCGGTCATCGACCTGGCGCTGGCGCGGGGCCTCGTCGGGCGCCCCGGCTGCGGGC
Organism: Trueperaceae bacterium; assembly: GCA_011390735.1. Taxonomy (GTDB): domain Bacteria; phylum Deinococcota; class Deinococci; order Deinococcales; family Trueperaceae; genus JAABTL01. The sequence goes on from JAABRV010000063.1 coordinate 9,289, forward strand.
TCATGCCCATCCGCGGCCACTCCGGCGTCCAGGGCGGAGCCGAGATGGGCGCCTACGCGACCGCGTTCCCCGGCGGGGTGCCGATCGATGCCGACGCCGCGGCGGCGCTGGAACGGCACTACGGCTTCCCCGTCTCGAGCCGGCCGGGCCACACGACCGCGGCCATGATCGACGCCGCCGGCCGCGGCGAGATCGACGTGCTGCTGGCCGTCGGCGGCAGCTTCCTGGAGGTGCTCCCGGACCCCGCGGGCGTGTCGGCGGCGCTGGCGCGCGTGCCATTGCGGGTGCACTTCGACCTGACGCTGCAGCCGACCATGCTGGAGGACCCCACCGACGCCGTGCTGCTGCTCCCGGCGACCACCCGCTACGAGGTGCCGGGCGGGGTCAGCCAGACGTCGACCGAGCGACGCGTCACCTTCAGCCCGGAGGTCCCAGGGCCGCGCGTCGCGGAGGCGCGCCCCGAGGGCGACGTGCTGTGCGAGATCGTCGCCCGCGCCAAGCCCGACCTGGCCGCGCACCTGCGCTTCGCCTCGACGGCCGCCGTCCGCGCCGAGATCGCCCGGGTCGTCCCCGACTACGCGGGGATCGAGCTCCTCGCCGAACCGGGCGACCAGTTCCAGATCGGGGGGCCGCGGCTGTGCGACGGGGACGCGTTCGCGACGTCCGATGGCCGCGCGCACTTCGGTCGCCTCCACGAGGGCGACACCGCCGCCGCGGCGGTCGACGGCGACGCGTTCGTGCTCATCACCCGACGCGGCAAGCAGTTCAACAGCATCGTCCACCAGGACGTCGACCCGCTCGGTGGGCTCGCCCGCGACGCCGTGGTGATCGCGCCCGCGGCCGCCGCGCGGCTCGGCCTGAACGACGGCGACCGCGTGTGGGTCGAGAACGAACGCGGACGGGTGGCCGGCCGCCTGCGCCTCGGCCCCTTGTCGGAGCGGGCCGTGATGCTGCACTGGCCCGAGGCCAACGTCCTGCTCGACCCGGCGCACCGGTCGCCGATCGCGGCGACGCCCGCCTACAAGGGCGGCGCCGTGCGGGTGCGGCCGGTCCCCGCGGCGGCGGACGGCACGCTCGCCCCCGACCCGCCGGCCGCGCTGCGGCCGTGAGCCGTGACGGGCCGCGACCCCCGGGCGGCCCTCCGCTCACCGTGCCGCCCGTCGGCGGCCGTGTGGGGCGGCACGCCGGGCGGATGATCGGCCCATCGCCGCGCGGGGCACGTTCCTTGCACATCCCAATCTTTGCAACTTGCACTTTATAGGTCGATGTCGCCGACTCGCCGCCTGCGGCGCGTGAGGGACGCGAGAACCAGGGCTGCCGCCAGCACCAACAGCGCGTGCAGGACGAAGAAGGGCGGCATCCCGAGGCGCTCCGCGACGATCGCCAGCGCCACCGGCGACAGGAGCTGCGCCAGCCGGTTGCCAGTCAGCCGGACACCCAGGGCCGCGCCCCGCTCGCGCGCCGCGACCCGATCCGCGACCATGACCATCGACACCGGCTGCGACAGGCCGAAGCCCGAGCCGAAGACGATCATGCAACCGGCGAGCCACCACCACGCGCCGCCGAAGGCGACGCCGACCAGGCCGAACGACATCGCCAGCAGCGTCAGGACCACCGTCCGCTCCCGGCCTCCGAGCGCCGCCACCATCCGTGGCATCCACGGTCGCACCACCACGGCCACCACGGCCCGGAGGGACAGCAAGGCGCCGATCGACGAGGCGGGCACCGCCAGCAGCTCCAGGCGCACGGGCAGGAAGGTGTACAGCACCGTCGACGCCCACATCGCAGCGCTGCTGGTCAGCATCGCCAGGCCGACGGTGCGGTCCGCGAGCAGGCGGCGCGCGGTCGCCCACTCGAAGCGCGCCGGCGTCGACGACGACTGCCCAGAGACCCGCATCGGCAGCGTCAGCCCGAACGCCAGGCCCATGGCCACGGCCATGGCGGCGAACCCGGTCCGGGCGCCGAAGAGGTCGAGGGCGAACCCGCCGACCAGCGGTCCCACGGCCTGTCCGACGGCGACCGACGTCGTCCACCAGCCGTACGCCGCCTCGCGCGCGGAACCGGGCTCGCCGAGGTCGGCCACCAGCGCCTGCGACCCGACGACGTAGACGAGGTGCGCGAGGTTGGCGAGCACGAAGCCGAAGATCAGCGTCGCCCACGAGGGCCACGCCGCCATCGGCAGCGCCGCCACGGCGAAGGCGAGAAAGCCGATGCGCACCATCCGGCGCGCGCCCCAACGGTCGGCCCAGGTGCCCGCGGGCACGGCCATGACCAGGGGCAGCAGGAAGCCGGCGGATACCAGGGCGCCGACCGCGGCCGGCCCGGCGCCCAGGCGCAAGGCCACCAGCGGCGTCAGCAGGCCGATCATCGTGTAGCCGGTCGCGGCCAGCGCGCCGGCGACGCACAGCAACGCCAGCTCGCGGCGCACGATCACGACGAACACCCCAGGGCCGCCATGGCACTCGGCCTCGGTCGATCTCGAATGGATGATCGCCCACGTCTCCGCTGTGCGGACATCGCTTCCCACCAACGGTAGCAGACACCGAGCGCAAGGCGGTCCGATGCCTGTGCCCGACGCGGTCGACACGACCGCCGCCGAGCGGCATCGCGGCGGCGGGGCAAAGCGCCGCCGCTTGGCACTTCGGCCCTGCGGGCCGCAACGCACGGCGGTCGCGCGTTGCGCGACCGCTTGGCACTTCGGCCCTGCGGGCCGAAGTGCACGTTCAGTGGATCAGGTGCAGCGCCGTCTGCCGCCCGCCGAGGTAGTGGATACGCCCGCCGGTGAACGCCACGATCTGCTCGCTGGCGAGCTTGACCTGCTGACCACCCCACTCCGGCACGGGGACCTCGACGAACATCTCGAACGAGTGCAGGGTGTCGTCGTGCAGCGGCAGGTCGCCGCGGCCGGGGACGCCGTCCTGCTGGTCGTAGAGGCCGATCATCGGGCCCGCCCCATGGCCGTGGACGCCGATCGGGTGGGTGTACATGCGCCCCTCGAGCCCCTCGGCCGCCATCGCCGCGCGCACGGCCGCGAGGATCTCGTTGCCGCTGCGGCCCGCCACCATCTCGGCCGCGAGCAGGTCCTGCTGCCGGTTGGCGGCGACCAGGGCCAGCTCCAGGCCGGCGGGCGGCGCCTCCTCGCCGAGCCGCAGCACGTAGGCGTTCTGCTGCGTGTCGGTCGCCAGGCCGAGGTAGTGCAGGCCGAAGTCGCAGTGCAGCAGGTCGCCGGGGCGGATGACCTCGTCGGGGCTGCTGCCGATGTCGCC
>JAABRV010000064.1 GCA_011390735.1 Trueperaceae bacterium
CGCTGGGCGGGGTGCAGGCACTGCGGGCGAGCCGTGTGGCCCCGGCGGCGAGCACGTCGTAATCTGGCGCATGGCCCACGACGCCGAATCCGCCGACGCCGCGCTGCCCTACCACGTCCAGGAGAACCGCCGCTACTGGGACGAGATGGCCCACGAGTGGGTCGGCGGCGGCGAGCGCGCCTGGGCCCGAGACGAGCCCGTTTGGGGGATCTGGGGCGTGCCGGAGCACGAGCTCGACCTGCTGCCGGCCGACATGCGCGGCCTCGACGCCGTGGAGCTCGGTTGCGGCACCGGTTACGTGTCGGCCTGGATGGCCCGGCGCGGCGCGCGCGTCACCGGCATCGACAACTCCGCCGAGCAGCTGGCGACCGCGCGCCGACTCGCCACCGAGCACGGCATCGACCTCTCGCTGGTCCACGGCGACGCCGAAGCGACGCCGTTCGCCGACGCCTCGTTCGACTTCGCGATCAGCGAGTACGGCGCGGCCATCTGGTGCGACCCGGAGCGCTGGCTGCCGGAGGCGCACCGCATCCTGCGGCCCGGCGGGCGCCTGGTCTTCCTCGGGCACCACCCGTGGGCCCAGGTGTGCGCGCCGCTCGACGGCTCCCCGGTCGTCAGCGGATGGAGCGCCCCTACTTCGGGCTCGGCCGCCTCGACTGGAGCGGGGCGGAGATCGAACCCGGCGGCGTCGAGTTCAACCTCACCGTGTCGGACTGGTTCGCGCTCTTCCGCCGCGTCGGTTTCATGGTCGAGGACTACCGCGAGCCCCGACCGGGTGCCGGCGACGACGGCGACGAGAGCTTCTTCGTCACCCGCGGCTGGGCGCGCCGCTTCCCCAGCGAGCAGGTGTGGAAGCTGCGCAAGACCTGACGCGGCGGGCGCCGTCCGCTTCGCGTCCGGCGGCCGCCGCTCAGCTGGCCGGGACCTTCCGGTCGCGCACCGGGCAGGCGATCTCGCCCACGCCGGGGATGACGCAGCCGATCGTGGCCCCGTGGCGCAGCACCACGGCGCCGGGGGTACCGGTCGAGATGACGTCGCCGGGCTCGAGCGTCATCACCTGGGAGAAGAAGGCGACCAGTTGGGGAGGCGAGAACATCATGGCGTCGACCGTGTTGCGTCGGTGGGCGACGCCGTCGAGCGTGGTCCGCACCTCCAGCGCCGCCAGCTCGCCGACCTCGTCGAGCGTCACCAGGTGCGGCCCGAACGCGAAGAAGGTGTCGAAGCTCTTGGCGCGCGTGAGGAAGCGCGGGTTGCGCTGCAAGATGTCCTCGGCGGTCATGTCGATGATCGGCACGACGGCGGCCACGGCGTCCAGAGCCTCGCTCTCGGCCAGGTCGCGGCAGCGGCGACCGATGACCAGCCCGAACTCCGCCTCGCCGGTGGTACGCAGCGACTGCGGCGGCAGCACGACCTCCTCGCCCGGCCCGACGATGGTGGTCGCGGGCTTCATGAAGGTGGCGGGCTCGTCGGGCCGCCGCTCGCCGAGGTCACCGGCGTGCTCGGCGTAGTTGAGGCCGACGCCGAGGATCTTGCGCGGGTGGCGCAGCGGCGGCCCGATGCGCCACCCCGCGTCGGCGACGGGCAGCCCGGCGATCGCGTCCGGGTTCGCGTCCGCCCAGTCGCGCAGCGCGCCGAACGCGCCGCCATCGAGCAGCGCGTCGATCGTGCCGGGCCAGTCGGCACCGGCGGCGCGTGCCGCATCGGCGACCCACGCGTGCCCCTGCGCCGTGCGCAGGGCGGCGGCGTCGGGGCGCCCGGGGTGGACGAGGTTGGCGAGGCGCACGGGGCCCGGGTTCAGGCCTTCGGGGGCGAGGCCGCGCCCGCCGTCGACAGGAAGGCCGTCAGCAGCGCCACCGCGGCCTCGAGGTCGCGCTTGGCGAGCATCTCCACCACCGTATGCACGTAGCGCGACGGGTTCGACAGCGTCACGCTCGCGACGCCGCCGCGGCTTCGCTGGATGGCACCGGCGTCGGTGCCGCCGAGCGGCAGCACCTCGAACTGATGCGCGATGCCCTCGGCGACCGCCAGGTCGGCGAGCGCGTCCACCAGCCAGGCCTGGCTGATCGTCGAGCTGTCGCGCACCTTGATCGCGACCCCCTCGCCGAGCCGGGTCACGGCCAGGTGCTCCGGCGTGCCGGGGGTGTCGACCGCCAGCGTCGTGTCGAGCGCCACGCCCACGTCGGGCTGGACCGCGAACGCGCTGGTGATGGCGCCGCGCAGGCCGACCTCCTCCTGCGTGCTGAAGACGGCGGCCACCCGCACCGCGGGCGCCGTCAGCCGCCGCAGGGTCTCGACGAGCACCCAGCAGCCGCTGCGGTCGTCCATCGCCTTGCCGCTGACCACGTCACCGAGGTCGACGAAGGGCTGTACGAGGGTGACCATGTCGCCGATGCGGACCTCGGCCCTCACCGTCTCGGCGGGTAGCCCGAGGTCGACGACGAACTCGTCGAGCGTGGGGACCTTCTTGCGGTCCTCGGGGGTGGCGATGTGCACCGGCTTCACGCCGGGGTTGAGCACGCCCAGGCGCGGGCCGCCGTGGCGCGTGTGGACCCTGACGTGGCGGGCGAAGAGGTTGCGCACGTCGAAGCCGCCGTGGTTCTGCAGCCGCAGGAAGCCCTTGTCGTCGACGTGGCGCACCACGAAGCCGATCTCGTCCATGTGCGCGCTGACCATGACGAGCGGCGCGTCGGCCGGGCCGTCGAGCTCGACGATGAGGTTGCCCATGGCGTCGACGCGCGCGTCCGCGGCCAGGCCGCCCAGGGCGTCGCGGATGAGGGCGCGCACCGCCTCCTCGCGCCCGGGGATGCCGTCGGTCTCGGAGAGCCGCCTCAGCAGGTCGTAGTCGTGGTTCATGCGCGAGGCTACCACCGGGTGGCGGGGGCCTCGCGCCCTGACCCGGCCGAAATCTAGCCCCCCGCGGCCGCCGCCAACCGCGCGATCAGCTCGTCGAGCTCGCGCTGCGCCTCGGCCCGCTCGCTCCGCCGGTCGGCGATGGCCTCGCGCAACTCGGTGAGCAGGTTCTCCTGCGCCTCGAGGTCGGCGAGGTAGCGGCGGTACAGCGACGAGTTGCGCTCCAGGGCCGCCATGTTGTCGCGGATGCGGGACTGGTCGCGGAACACCTCGTTCACCTGCGCCTCGAGCGCCACCACCTGCCGGTCGAGTTCGGCCATGCCGCGCTGCAACTCGAGGACGGCCTCGAGCGCCTCGCGGTCGGCGTCGCTCAGGTCGACGTTCTCGAGGTAGAAGGCGATCTGGTCGCCGCCGACGTTGGCCACCGCCGTCTGCCGCCCATCGAGGCGCTCCATGACGACCGTCAGCACGCATTCGTCGTCCGCGCAGCTCAGGTGCGAGGGCACCGTCGGGTCGAGCGGGGCGCCCGCGCCGAGCTCGACGCCGAAGCGCCAGGCGTCGCCGGTCTCGACGGGGCCCTCCGGCGACACCACCGCGAAGCCGCCGCGCTGCGGGTGCTCGACGACGACGAAGCGCTCCCCGTCGCCGCGCGGCTCGAGCCGGTAGCGGGTCGTGAGGACGCTGCGCCACGACGTCTCGAGCACGCTGCCGCGCAGGACCGCGGAGACCACGCGCTCGGGCTCGCTGGCGCTGGCGACCGACACCCGCACGTCCAGGTCGACGGCGTAGGCCAGCATGCGGCTGTCATCCGGCACGACGTCGGCCATCATCGCCTGGCCGGCGAAGCCGCCCTCGTCGAACACCGTGACGGGTCCGGCCGCCAGGTGCAGGCCGCTGTCGTTCACCAGCCGCACCGCCCGCAGGGGGTGGTCGCGCAGCACGTCGGCGTCGTACCAGCTGACGGCGTGGGCCTCGACGGTGGCCACCACGATGGGGATCATCGCCGACTCGAAGCGGCCCACGGTCACCGGGTCGCTCACGCGGTAGGCGAAGGTGGCGCCGCCGGCGACGCCCTCCGCGGCCGCCTCCACGCCGGCGCCACCGAAGCCGATGCCCTCGGATTCCAGCGCGTCCGCCATCATCGCGGGCGAGGGGGCCATCAGCGAGCGCGCGGCCTCGGCCTGCGGCGCCGGCGCGGCGAACTGGCCCGCGTCGGCGACCGGGTCCAGGACGGGCGCGGTGCTCACCTCGACGCGTGGCCGGTCGACGTAGACCGGCGCGTAGAGGCTGGCGACGAAGCTGATCGGCTGGCCGGCCACGAACCACACCGACACGTCCTCCAGGTCGAGCGCGGTCGGGTTGTCGAGGATGGCCCAACCCTGCAGCTCGGCGCGGCCGGGTTCCTCCAGCGCGAGCCGGTAGCTCGCCTTCCACACGGGCATCTCGCGGACGTAGGCCACCCGCACCTCACGCTCGCCGTCCCCGACGAAGCGCAGGCGCACGCTGGCGGCGTCGCCGCCGCGGTAGCGGGCGATGGCGGCCAGCGCCGCGTCGAGTTCGGCCTGCAGCGCCTCGCGCTCGAAGGCCACGGCGCGCACCTCGTCGAGGTCGATGCGTTGCAGCCCGTCGTCGGTGGCCAGCGTGAGCAGCGTGCGCGGGGCCTCGTCCGGTACCGCCACGCGCTCGACGTTGACGATCACGCCGCGCAACGGCTCGCCGGCCTCGATGCGCACGGCCTCGCCGCGCGCCTGCGCCAGCAGTTGCGCCAGCGTCGGATCGCCGGAGAGGTCGAGGGCGTAGCTCGACAGCACCCGCCCCAGGGGGTCGCGGGCGCCGTAGCGCACCGCCTCGACGCGGCCGCCGCCGAGGTCCTGGACGACCAGGCTCTGCAGCAGGTCGTCCATGTGCTCCGGCGGGACGGGCAGCTCGATCTCCTGGGTGCCCACGACGGTGCCGGCGTGCTCGAAGTAGCCGACGCCGTTGGTGAACAGCACCAGGTGCCGCACCGGCAGCTCGGCCGTGGGGGCCTCGGCGGCGGGCTGCGCCCCTGCCCAGGCCATCGCCGCGGCGACGACCAGGACCGCGAACCGTGTCCTGCTCCGACGTGCGCCCTTGCTCGTGGTGTCCATGGTCCGATGCTAAGCCCCTTGGATGAGGGGCGCTGGGGCGGATGCCGCGCGGGTGCGGGGGCTAGCATGGGGCCATCCGGGGGGAGGTGGAGAGCATGGGGTTCGGTTGGGACTCCACGCGCGACCCGTGCGACGACGCCGTGCGCGCCGTTGCCGGCCAGTTGCGCATCGCGCTGCGCGAGCTGCGCGACCCGGGCGCCGACGCCGACGCCGCCGTCCATGAGGCGCGCAAGGCGCTGCGCCGCGCCCGGGCGTTGGCCGAGTTGCTGCGGCCCCTGGCGGGCGGTGACCCGTCGCGGGACCTGATCGACGCCGTGCGCGGCGCCCGGCGGCGGCTCGCCGACGCCCGCGACGGGGCGGTGGTGTCCGCCGCGCTGCGCGCGGCCTGGCGCGAGCGCGTCGGACCGGGCGGCGACCGCGGGGGTCGGCCGCCGGACGCGGCGGTGGTGCCGCTGCGCGACCTGCTCGGGGCCGAGCGTGGCGGCGCGCCGGCGCCGATCGAGCCCGAGACCGTCGCCGCCATCGCGGCCGCGCTGGAGGGCGCGAGGCACGACGCGAGGCTGCTGCACGTCGCCGCCAGGGCCGTCGGGGGCGACCTCGAGCCGCTCGGACGCGGGCTCCGGCGCATGCATCGGCGTGCGCGCGCGGCGGCGGTGGCCGCCGGCGACGACGCCGGCATCGCGCGCGATGAAGCTCTGCACGACGCCCGCAAGCGCTTCAAGGAGCTCGGTTACGTCATGCGCTGGTGGGCGCCGGCCTGGCGCGGGCCGATCGAGGCGTGGCTGGACGAGGTGGACGTGCTCGGCGACCTCATCGGCGCCGACCACGACCAGGTGGTCCTGCGGTCGCGGCTGCCGGCGCTGGCGAGCGCGGTCGACGGCGAGCTCATGGCGCACGTGTCCGCCGGCTCCGAGCGGCGGAGCGCGCGGCTGCGTGCCAAGGCGGCCCGCGCGCTGGTGCGGCTGACCGCCGAGCCGAGCGGCGCGTTCGTGGCCCGGCACGTCGCCTACATGGCGGCCGCGCGCGCGTGGAACCTGCGGCGGGGGAGCGCCTGACGGCGGCCCTCGGACTCGATCACCTGATCCTCGCCGGCCCGGACCTCGCCGGCCTGGTCGCGGCGTTCGAGGCCCAGACGGGCGCCGGCGGCACGACGACGTCGACCGGCCGCGGCGGCCCGTGCTAGCTTCGGAACCGTGTCCCTCGCGATCCGCATGCTCACCGTCGGGCCCGTCGCCGCCAACGCCTACCTGGTGACCGACGAGGCGACCGGCGTCACCGTCGTCATCGACCCGGGCGACGATGCGCCCCGGCTGCTCGCCGCCCTCGAGGAGGTGGGCGGTCCGCCCAGCGAGATCTGGCTGACGCACGCCCACTTCGACCACATCGGCGCCGTCGCCGCGCTGCGCGAGACGCACCCGGTGCCGGTGCGCCTGCACCCCGCCGATGCGCCGCTCTACGACGACGCCGAGCGGCAGGCGGCCTGGTTCGGCATGCGCGTGCGCCCCCCCGGCGTCGCCCCCGTCGACCTCGCCGACGGCGATCGCCTCGCCCTCGGCGAACACGTCTTCGAGGTCCTCCACACGCCCGGGCACGCCCCCGGCCACGTCGCCTTCTACGCGGCCGACGCCGGCGTGCTCTTCAGCGGCGATGCGCTGTTCCGCGGCTCGGTCGGCCGCACCGACCTGCCGCTGTGCGACCCCGCCGCGCTCGAACGCAGCCTGCGCGAGCGCCTGCTGGTGCTGCCGGACGAGACCCGCGTCCTGTCCGGGCATGGCCCGGAGACGACGATCGGGCTGGAGCGGCGGACCAACCCGTTCCTGGTGTGACCCCGGGCCGGGACACGGGCACCCGGCGACCCTCGCGGGCGTAGTCTGGGCCCGATGCCCGACGTCGTCGACGCGTTCGTCCGGCTCGCGGGACCCAATCCGGTCGTCCAGGGCCTGGTCGGTGGCCTCGTCATCACCCTCTTCAACCTGCTGGGCGCCCTGGCGATCGTCGTCTGGCGGCGGCCGTCCGAGCGCTCGCTCGACGTGGCCCTCGGCTTCGCCGCCGGCGTCATGCTGACGGCCAGCTTCACCAGCCTCATCCTGCCGGGCATCGAGGTCGGCGGGCTGTGGCCGGTGGTGGTGGGCATGATCCTGGGCGCCGTGGTGCTCGACCGCGCGGACGTCTGGGTGCCGCACATCCACGTGCTGGTGACCGGCCGGCGGCGCGCCGACGCCGCGCCCGGAGGGGCCGGCGATCGGCGGCTGGCCGGGGTCATCCTCTTCATCGTCGCGATCACCCTGCACAACATGCCCGAGGGCCTGGCGGTCGGCGTCGCGTTCGGCGGTGGCGCCGTGCGCGAGGCGATCACCCTCATGCTCGCCATCGGCCTGCAGAACGTGCCCGAGGGCCTGGCGGTCGCGGTGGCGGCGCGCAACGCCGGCATGGGCGGCCGCTGGTACGCGGCCTTCACCGGCTTCCGGGCCGGCCTGGTCGAGGTGCCGTTGGCGGTCTTCGGCGCCTGGGCCGTCGCGCAAGCCGCGCCGCTGCTGCCGTACGCGATGGGCTTCGCCGCCGGCGGCATGCTGTTCGTCATCAGCGACGAGATCATCCCCGAGACGCATGCGCGGGGCCACGAGCGCCTGGCGACGCTCGGCACCATGATCGGGGTGCTGGTGATGCTGGTGCTGGACGTCGCGCTGGGGTGAGGCCCGGTCGGGCGGCGCGGCGGCGCCGGAAGCGGGTGGCGCGGCGGCGCCTGAAGCCGGGGGTGGTCGGCGCCGGAAACCCGCTCCCGGCGACCTCGTCCCGCCCCTCGGGGTGGTAGCGTCCGCCCCGTGTCCAACCACGGTTTCTCCCCGATCCGCGAGCGGGAGCTGCCCCTGCTCGGCGTCCACGCGCGACTGCTGCGGCACGAGCCGAGCGGCGCCGAGCTCCTGCACCTCGCCGGCGACGAGCCCAACCTGACCTTCGCGGTCGGCTTCGCGACGCTGCCCAGCGACGACACCGGCGTGCCGCACATCCTCGAGCACATGGTGCTGGCGGGATCCGAGAAGTACCCGCTCAAGGACCCCTTCTTCGAGCTCGTCAAGGGCTCGGTGGCAGGCTTCATCAACGCCATGACGTGGCCCGACCGCACCGTCTACCCCTTCGCGACCGACCACCCGCGCGATTTCCTCAACCTGCTGCAGGTCTACCTCGACGCCGTGTTCCGCCCGCGCCTGACGCGCGAGACCTTCGACCAGGAGGCGTGGCACCTCGAGCCCGGCGATGCCTCCGGTCGCCTGCGGCTGCGCGGGGTGGTGTTCAACGAGATGAAGGGCGCGGGCGGCAGCCCCGACCGGGCACTCGAGCGCAGCGAGACCCGCGCGCTGCTCCCCGACACGGCGTACCGGCACGACTCGGGGGGCGACCCCGCGGCGATCCCCGACCTCAGCTACGAGCAGCTACTCGCCTTCCACCGTGACCACTACCACCCCAGCCGCGCGCGCTTCGTGCTGCACGGCGACGTGCCGCTCGAGGAGACGCTTTCGGTCATCGCCGGCTACCTCGAGGGCGCGGAGCGCCTCGAGCCCCTGCCGGCGCCCGCGGCGCCGGCCCCCTTCGACGCGCCCCGGGCCGTCACGGGGGCGTACCCCGCGGACGCCAAGGGCAAGGCGATCGCCACCGTCGCGTGGGCCACGCCCGAGCCGCGGTCGCCCGCCGACGGCCTGGCGTGGGAGCTGCTCGAGCACGTGCTGGTGGGGACCCCGGCGGCGCCGCTGCGGCGCGCCCTGCTCGACGCGGGCCTCGGCGAGGCGTTCATCGGCGGCTTCAGCGACGACCGCCGCACGCCGGTCTTCCGCGTCGGCCTGCGCGGCGTGGCGCCCGAGCGCGCGGGCGAGGTCCACGCCCTCGTGCGCGACGCGCTGGCGGGCATCGCCGAGCGCGGCGTGCCGGACGAGGACGTCGCGGCGGCGCGCAACCGGCTGGAGTTCGCCGCCAGAGAGCTCGACGCCTGGGGGGGCCAGCGCGGGCTCGCGCTCGGCCTCGGCGTGCTCGGCCGCTGGTTCCACGGGCGTGACCCCCTGGAGGAGCTCGACGCCGACCGCACCTTCGCCGAGGTCGACGCGCGCATCGCCGCGGCGGGCGGTGGCGGCGCGCTGGTCGGCGATCTCTTGCGGCGCGAACTGCTCGAGGGCCGGCACCGCGTCGACGTGACGCTGCTGCCCGACACGCAACTGAGTCGGGAGCGCCAGGCGCGTGAGGACGCTCGGCTCGCGGCGATCGCCGCCTCGCTCGAGGCCGATGGGATGGCGCGCGTGGCGGAGGCGGCGTCGGCGCTCGAGGCGCACCAGCGGCGGCCGGATGACGCGACCGCCCGGGCGGCCCTCCCGCGGCTGAAGCGGGCCGACCTGGCGGAGGCGCGGCCGCGACCGGTGCCCGTCATCGAGCGCGTCGGCGGCGCCGAGCTGGCGTGGATCGACCAGCCGACCCGCGGGCTCGTCTACCTCGACCTGACCTTCGACCTGGCGGGTCTGCCGCAGTCGCTCCTGCCCCACGTGGCCGTGCTCGGCCGCGCGCTGCTGGAAACGGGCACCGCCCGCAGCAGCCTCGCGGACCTGACGCGCCGCATCGACCGGGACACCGGCGGCATCGGCCACGGCCTGGAGCTCCAACCCGGCGTCGGCCACGGCGACGGCGTCGGCCGACGCCGCGGTGTCGCCCGCTTCGTGCTGCGCGGCAAGGCGCTGGCGGCGCGCGCCGAGGCGCTGACCGGGCTCATGCTCGAGGTGCTGACCGAGGCCAGGGTCGACGATCGCGACGCGGTGCGGCGCCTGGCGCTCGAGGACCTCGCCCGCCGGCGCAACGCCCTGGAGCCGGCCGGCACGCAGTTCGCGCTCCGCCGCCTGGCGGCCCACGGCGGGCCCGAGGCGCGCCTCGGTGAGGCCCTGACGGGCCTCGCGTCGCTCGCGACGCTCACGGAGTTCGTGCGCCGCGTCGACGAGGACTGGCAGGCGCTGCGGGCCGAACTGCTCGACCTGCGCGAGCGTCTGCTCGCCCGCGCGCGCCTGGTGGCGGGCGTCACCGCCGACGACGAGACCGTGGAGGTCGCCCGCCCGGCGATCGCCGCGCTGCTCGACGGCCTACCGACCGGGGAGGAGGCGGGTGGGTTCCCCGACCTCACCGCGCCCGACCCCGCCGAGGGCTGGGCTCTGCCCGGGCAGGTCCACTACAGCGGCGTGCGCTGGCTGCTGCAGGGCGGCGGTCGGTTACCCGGCAGCTGGCTGGCGGCGACCCGCCACCTGAGCGCCGACGTGCTGATCCCGCTGCTCCGCTTCCAGGGCGGCGCCTACGGTGCCGGCGCGGTGCTCGACCCGCTGACCGGCTCGCTGATGGCGCAGGCGTACCGCGACCCGAACCTGAGCGAGACGCTGGCGGCCTTCCGCTCGCTGCCGCAGGCGCTGCGTGAGGCCGCCGACGCGCTCGACGATGCGGCCCTCGACACGCTCATCGTCGGTTCCGTGGGCAAGCTCGATCCCTACGCGCTGCCCGGGGCCACCGGCTACCGGGCGCTGCTGCGCTACCTGCGCGGCACCGAGGGCGAGGTCGACCGTTTGCGGGCGGAGCTGTTGGCGACCGAGCGGCAGGACTTCCGCGACCTGGCGGACGCGATCGAGGCCGCCGGCGAGCCGACGTCGGTGGTGCTGGGACCCCGCGACAACCTCGAGGCGGTCGGCGGGCCGGCGGGCTGGGTGGTGCGCGAACCTGTCTGAAGGCGGCGGGCCGGACCGGCCCGCCGCACCGGCTCAGGTGAACAGCGGCGCCATCGCCTCCTCGGTGACGAGCTCGCGCATCTCGTCGTCGGGCGGTCGCGCCTCGAAGCGCGCGGCCTCCTCGAGCAGCCGCGGCAGCAGGTTCACGTCGCCGACGGAGTTGAGGAACACGTGCGGGTTGCCCAGCACCCAGTGCACGGCCAGGCCGATGGCCCGCGGGTCCTCGAGCGGCTGGTACCAGGTGGCGCGGTCGGCCGGGCGCTCGCCCCAGGGGCGGCGGGTGATGGCCTTGATCGTCTGCATCGCCACGCCGCGCACCTCGCAGGCCGCCTCGAGCGCCTCGAAGTCGGCCGCGTAGCTCGGGTTCTGCATCATGACGAAGCTGTAGGGCAGCAAGACGGCGTCGAAGGGGAAGCGCCGCACGCTCGCGAGGTGCCGTGCGGCGACCTCGACGCCGTGGCCGGTGACGCCGATGAAGCGCACCAGGCCCTCGTCGCGGGCCTCGATGGCGGCTTCCAGCGCCCCGCCCGGACCGAGGGCGACCTCCCACTCCTTCTCGTCGACCAGGTTGTGGAGCTGCCACAGGTCGACGTGGTCGGTGCGCAGTCGCTCCAGCGAGCGATGCAGCTCGTCGCGGGCGGCGGCGTGCTCGCGCTCGCCGGTCTTGGTGGCGAGGAACCAGTGGCTGCGCTCGCGCTCGATCCAGGGACCGAGCCGCAGCTCCGCGTCGCCGTACGAGGCGGCCGTGTCGATGTGGTTCAGGCCGTAGCGCTCGACGGTCTCCATGGCGCGGTCGGCCTCGTCCTGGGTGACCTTGGCGAGCGCGGCGGCGCCGAAGATGACGCGGCTGCTCAGGTGTCCGGTGCGTCCGAAGGGTGCCTTGTCGATCATGGTTGCCTCCCTGCCGGTGCGGCCACGGGGGTGCTGCGCCGTGAACCCATCCTCAACCTTCGCGGGCCGCGGCCCCGCGGGTCAGTAGACGAACTCGTCGATCGGGTAGAGCGCCACGCGCGCCGCCGGCGCCGAGGCCCTGGCCGCCGCCCGGAGGTCGGCGAGCTGCGCGGCGAGCTCGGCGGGGGAGAGGGGCGCCAGCCCCTCCGCCTCGGCGCGGGCGGCGTAGGCGGACCCCGGCTGCACCACGAACGGCGAGAGGTACACGACGTCGCGCGCGTCGAGCGGTAGGCGCGCCAGCAGGCGCGCGCTGTCGCGGAGGTGCCCGGCGGCGAAGCGCTGGCCGCCGACGCCGGCCATGAGGATCACCTGCACGGCCAGGCCGGCGCCCTTGAGCTGGGCGACGAAGGCGGCGGCCTGGTCGGCGCCGCCGGGCTTGTTCAGGTAGGCCAGCAGCGGGTCGTGGCCGGTCTCGACCCCGATGGCGACGCGGGCGAGCCCGAGCTCGCGCAACTCGCGCCAGTCGCCCGCGGGCTTGCGCTCGCCGCTGAAGACGTCGACGAAGCCGGCGAACGGCTGGCCCGGGAAGGCCGCGCGCGCGGCCGCGAAGATCGGTCGCAGGCGCGCGTTGGCGAGGACGAGCGCGTTGCCGTCGGCCAGGAACACCCCGCGGCGGGTGTCGGCATCGCGGCCGAGGAGGGCGCGGACGGCGGCGACGTGCGCCTCGAAGGTGGCCGCGGGGCGCACCTCGAAGGCGCGGTCCTGGTAGAAGCTGCAGAACGTGCAACGGTTCCAGCTGCAGCCGAAGCTGGCCTGCAGCACCGCCGCACCGTACTGGTCCG
>JAABRV010000065.1 GCA_011390735.1 Trueperaceae bacterium
GCCTACGCCGACACCGAGGAGCTCGTCGACGTCTGCCGCGCCATGGCGCCCTACGGCGGGGTGTACGTCACCCACCTGCGCAGCGAGTCCGACGGCATCCTGGGCGCGCTGGAGGAGGCGCTGACGATCGGCCGCGAGGCCGGCGTGCCGGTGGAGGTCTACCACCTCAAGGCCGCCCACCCGCGGGCGTGGCACCTCATGCCGTCGGTCATCGAGCGCATCCACCGCGCCCGCGCCGACGGCCTCGACGTCACCGCCGACATGTACCCCTACGCCGCGTCCGGCACCGGGCTCAGCGCCATCCTGCCCACCTGGACCGCCGAGGGCGGGCGCCTCTACGAGCGCCTGCGCGACCCGGAGGTGCGGCGGCGCGTGCGCGACTTCCTCGAGGGGCGCGTCGAGGACGACGGCATGGGCCTGGAGACGCTCGGCGGCGCGCACGGCATCATGCCGGTCGGCTTCCTGCGGCCCGAGCACCAGGCGTACGTCGGCAGGCGGCTCGACGAGATCGCCGCGATGCGCGGCCAGGACTGGATCGACGCCGCGCTCGACCTGCTGATCGCCGAGGGGCAGCGCATCAGCACGTTCTTCTTCTCGATGGACGAGGCCAACCTGCGCCTGCAGCTGCAGCAGCCGTGGATCAAGTTCGCCACCGACGCCGGCGGGCACGACCCCGCCTGGGCGAAGGCGTTCGGTCCCGTGCACCCGCGCGGCTACGGCACCTATCCGCGCGTGCTGCGCAAGTACGTGCGCGAGGAGCGGCTTCTCAGCCTGGAGGAGGCGGTGCGCAAGATGACCTCGTCGGTCGCCGACCGCCTGTCGCTGCGCGACCGCGGGCTGCTGCGCGAGGGCTTCCATGCCGACGTCGTCGTGTTCGATCCCGAGACGGTGGGCGATCGGGCCACCTTCGAGGACCCGCACCAGCTCTCGGTGGGCGTCCGCGACGTGTGGGTGAACGGGGGGCGCGTGCTCGCGGGCGGCGAGCACACGGGCGCGACGCCCGGCCGCTTCGTCAAGGGGCCGGGGGCGTAGGGGTCAGGCAGGGTCCTGCGGCCGGGGCGCGACCTCCACGTCGGTGTGTCCGAAGTCGTCGCCCTTGAACAGCAGCGGTTCGTCGAGGGTCTTCGCGAGGGCGTAGGCGAAGGCGTCGCCGTAGTTGAGGTTCGCCCGGTGTCCGCTGCCGCGACCGAAGTCGCGGTAGGCGGCCCGGGCCACCCGCGCCTGCTCCTGCGTCACGGGCTCGAGGACGACGCCGAGGACGTCGAGCAACTCGTCGAGGCGGCGCGTGGCGACCGGGTCGCGGCTGCCGTCGATCACGGCGCCGGCCTCGACGTAGCTGGCGGCCGAGAGGTGCAGCGACCCTGCCGAGGCCATGGCGCGGGCGAGCGCGGGTGCCTCGGGCTCGTCCCGCAGCACGGCGATGATGGCGGAGGTGTCGAGGACCACGGGTCAGCGGGGAAGGCCGTCGTCGCCGTGGAGGAGCGTGCCGGGGTCGCCCGTCGCGAACGGCTCGCGCAGGCGGCCCGCGCAGTCGCGCCCGATCGCGAGGACGCGTTCGGCGAGCGCGTTCGCGTGCTCCCCTCGCGCGTGGGCGAGCGCCGCGCGCTCCCGTTCGAGGCGCTCGCGCAGCGCCTCCGTCACCGCCTCGGTCAGCGTCTCGCCGGTGACCGCCGCGAGCTCCTTCGCCAACCGGTGGGCGTCAGGGTGCTTGACGTTCAGGCTCATGGTGCCACTCTACCATGGGTTTGGTAGACGTCTTCCCGCGCGGCTCAGCCGGCTGCCTCGAACGCCGCCCGCACCTCCGCCATCCGTGCGGGGTCGCTGAGCAGCTCGGCCGCGACGCCGGCGAGCACCGCCGCGCCGTCCAGAACGGTCGCGTCGCCGCGTGCGGAGCCGGCGGCGACCTCGAAGGCCGCCGTGTGCGGCATCGCCGCGTCGTCGATCGCCAGCAGGCCGTGGAGGCTCGGGAGCGCCTGCGACACGTTGCCGATGTCCGACGAGCCGGTGGCGGCGACCGGGTCGACCGGCAGCGTCGCGCGGCCGCGGCGCTGCGTGTGCCGCTCGAAGGCGGCCTCCAGCGGGCGGTTGAAGCGCATCTCCCGGTAGCGGATCGGCGCGGGGATCACCTCGGCGCGGGCGCCCGTCATCATCGCCGCCCCCTCGAACAGCCGCTCGATGCGGGGGGCCAGCTCCTCGAGCAGGTAGGCGCCGTCGGCGGAGCGGGCGACGAGCTTGAGGCCGGCCCGCTCGGGGATGACGTTCGGGGCGTCGCCGCCGTGGGTGACGATGCCGTGGATGCGCACGTCGGGCCGCACCTGCTGGCGCAGGGCGTCGATCCCGGCGAAGGCCAGGCGCACGGCGTCCAGCGCGTTGACGCCCAGGTGCGGCGCCAGCGCCGCGTGCGCCGGGCGTCCGTGGTAGACGACGTCCCAGCGGGTGCTCGCCAGCAACGGCATGGCCGCCTGGTTGGCCAGCCAGGGATGGATCATCAGCGCGGCGTCGATGCCGTCGAAGACGCCGGCCCGTTGCAGCAGCACCTTGCCGCCGCCGCCCTCCTCGGCGGGCGTGCCGAGCACGACCAGGCGCCCGGGCAGCTCGTCCATGAGCGGCGCCAGCGCGAGGCCCGCGCCGGCCCCCATCGTGGCGATGACATTGTGTCCGCAGGCGTGGCCCATGCCGGGCAGCGCGTCGTACTCGCACAGCAGGGCGACCGTCGGGCCGGGGCCGTGGCCCTCGCGCACCGCGCGGAAGGCGGTCGGCAGGCCGCCCACGCCGCGCTCCACGGCGAAGCCGCGCGCCTCCAGGGCGTCGGCCAGCCACGCCGACGCCTGGAACTCCTCGAACAGGATCTCGGGGTGCGCGTGGATCCGGTGGGAGAGCTCGAGCAGGGCGTGGGCCTCGCGCTGCACGTTCGCGTCGATGCGTGGGGTCAGGTCGGTCATGGGGTCTCCTTGGGCTGGCGCGTCCGCCAGGGTACCGCGGGTCGCGCAGCCGCGGGGCGACGCGTTCGCGAGCGGGCGGCCGGCCCGTTCTCAGGGCGCCCGTCCACACGCTCTCCACACACGACGCGAACGGTTTCGCGCCATCCTGGGGTCGGCGCGCCGGCGCGCCGTCGGAGGTCCGCAGGCCATGAACCCCCAGCCGAACGCCCAGGGTCGCGGCCAGCTCGTGCTGGTCGTGGAGGACGAGGCCACGCTGGCCGAGACGATCGAGCTCTACCTGCGGCACGAGGGCTTCCGCACGGAGCGCGCCGCTGACGGCGAGCGCGCCCTCGAGCTCTTCCGCGCCGCCCGGCCCGACCTCGTGCTGCTCGACCTCGGACTCCCCAAGGTCGATGGCATGGAGGTGCTGCGCCGCATCCGCGCCTCGTCCGACGTGCCCGTCGTCATCCTCACGGCGCGGACCGAGGAGGTCGACGAGCTGCTGGGGCTGGGGATGGGGGCGGACGACTACCTGGTCAAGCCGGTCAGCGCCCGCAAGCTGCTGGCGCGCGTCAAGGTGGCGTTGCGGCGGTCCGTGCCCGTGGAGGGCGCCGGGCCCGAGGTGCTGCGCGTCGGCGCGCTGGAGGTCGACGCCTACCGCGTCGAGGTGCGCTACGCGGGCACGCCGCTGGAGCTGACGCCCAGCGAGTTCAAGCTCGTGCAGCACATGGCGCGCACGCCGGGGCGCGTCATCGAGCGCGCCGAGCTGTACGAGGCCGCCATTCCCGACGGCGACGCGCTCGAGCGTGCGGTCGACATCCACGTCGTCAACCTGCGGCGCAAGCTGCGCGAGGCCGGCGGCGACGAGCGCCTCATCCGCACGGTGCGCGGTCGCGGCTACGTCCTCGAGGACCGCGCGGCATGAACCGCCTGTCGACGCGCCTGCTGCTCGCGATGGTCGTCGTGGCGTTGGTCGCGCTGCTCGCGGTGCCGGTGGCCACGACGCTGGCCGACCGCGCCGTGCTGGCGACGCTGCCTGAGGTGTACCGCGTCCGCGTCCAGGCGGATACCCCACTGCCCTTGACGCTGCGCTGGTGGCTGGCCAGCCGGCGGCCCGCGATCCGGCCCGCGCCCGTGCCGCCGGGGGCGGCCGACGATCCGGCGCGGCTCCGGGTCGAGGTCGACCGGCTGGTGACGTTCCTCGGCGACTCGCGCGCCGCCCGCCGTGACGCCACGATCGCCGGCGCGCTGGTGGCGTTGTTGGTCGGGGTGGTGCTGGCGGTGTGGCTGTCGCGCAGCATCGCCCGGCCCATCGCGGCGGTGTCGGCCGCCAGCTCCGAACTCGCGGCCGGGCGCTTCGGCACCCGCGTCGCGTTGCCGCGGCGTGCGACGCAGCCCGAGGAGACGCGGGCCTTGACGGACGGTTTCAATGCCATGTCCGAGGCGATCGAGCGCTACGAGGGCGAACGCAAGGCGATGGTCGCGGACGTCGCGCACGAGCTGCGGACGCCGTTGGCTGCCCTGCGGCTGCGGCTCGAGGCGCTCGAGGACGGCCTGGTGCCGCTCTCGCAGGCCGAGGTGCGCCGGTTGCGAGGTCACACCGACCTGCTGGCGCGGCTGGTCGACGACCTGCGGGTCCTCTCGCTCGCCGACGCCGGCCGCCTCACGCTGGAGCCGGTCGTCGTCGACCTCGGGGCCTGGCTCGACCAGGCCACGGAGACGGCCCGCGACGGCCTCCGCTCGCGGGGCATCGGGCTGGTCGTGAGCGGACCGAGCGAGCCCTTGAGCCTGCGCGTCGATCCCCAGCGCATGACCCAGGTGCTGCACAACCTCATCGACAACGCGGCGCGCTACGCGCCGGAGGAGAGCGCCGTGGAGGTCTCGCTCGCGGCCGCCGCCGACGAGGCGCGCCTGACGGTGCGCGACCGCGGCCCGGGCATCCCGGAGAGCGAACTCGACACGATCTTCGAACGCTTCGTGACCGGTGCGCGCCGCGACGAGCGCGGCACCCCGGGGAGTGGTCTCGGGCTCGCGATCGCGCGCACGCTGGCCGAACTCCACGGTGGGCGCGTCGAGGTCCGCAACCTGTCGATGGGGGAGGGCGGCGGCGCGGCCTTCACCGTCGTCTTGCCGTGGCCCGCCGCCGGCCGGCCCCGGGCCTGACGGCGCATCATGGCCCGCTCATCCGCCAACGAAACGCGAACGAAGCGCCAACCGGGCCACGACGAACGTGCGCCATCCTGGCTGCGTGGTCCCCAGGCGGGACCGCGAATCCTGCATGAACGGGAGCCCACCATGACCCGAACCCCACGACACGTCCTCACCCCCCTCCTCGTCACCGGCCTCCTGCTGGGCGGCGTCGGCCTCGCCCAGGGGCGTGGTGGCCCCGCCGGCGGCCCGGTCGGCGGCCCCGCTGCTGGCCCCGTCGGTGGCCACGCCGGCATCGGCCCGGCCGGCGCCCGGGTACCGGCGCCCATGGGGCTCCGCGATGGCCCGGCCCTGCCGCTGCTCGCCAGGCTGCCCATCGGTACGACCCTCGAGGTCGCCTTCTTCGACGCCGATCCGGCGTCGGGCGCCGGGGCGGTCACGACGCTCGCCATCACCGTCGGCGTCGACAGCGAGGCCGCGTTCGGCGAGGCGTTCGCCGAGGCCCGCGCGGCCGCCGGCGAGTGGGAGACGGCCTACCTGGTCGTCACCACGGGCGAGATCCGGCGCACGATCGACGTGCCGGAGACCGACGCCGCGGACCTGCCGCGCCGCGCCGGTGCCGCGCTCGCCCTGCGCGTCCTCCCGGCCGGCCTCGACGACGGCGACACGGTCACCGTCGAGCTCTACGACGCCGACCCCGCCGATGGCGGCAACTTGCTCGAGACGCTGTCCTTCGCCTACGGCGTCGACAGCGCGATCGGCTTCCGGGCGGACGTCGAGGAGGCGCTGGAGGGCGCCGCCGTGGCGGTCGTGACGAGCAGCCCGCGCAGCATGACGGTCGACCTCAAGGCCGCCGCGGAGAGCTTCGGCGGCTGGGCCGACCGCCTGGGCGCCGCGGCGGACCGCATGGGCCGGATGGCGGAGCGCCTCGGCGACGCCGCCGAGCGCTGGGACGGTGCGCCGATGGCGCCCGGCATGCGGGGGCGCCGCTGACCCCCGCGTGAGGCGGCCCTCACGCCGCGACCGGAACCCCGCATGGAGCGCGCCCGCCGAGATCGTCTTCGGCGGGCGCGCCTTCGTGGGAGGTCGTCAGGCGCGCAGCCAGCGCTCGGCGGCGGTCGCGTCGCAGGTCGCCCTGAGGGCGCACCAGCCGCAGGCCGTCGGCGCGCAGGCCAGCCGCCGGACGTAGCCGCGCCGCTCCAACCGCGCGAGCTCGCGCTGCAGGTGGACCTCCGGCACCTCGAGTCGGCGGGCGAGCTCGCCGACGGTGGCCGGAACCGCCAGTTCGCGGAGGACCTCGACGCTCAGGGCCACAGCGCGTACACCCCCCACGCGAGCAGGTAGGCGATGGTCGTTTGGTACAGGATCGAGAAGGCCATCCAGCGGGTGCCGAAGGCCTTGCGTAGGGCCGCCAGGGTGGCGATGCAGGGGACGTAGAGCAGCAGGAAGACCATGAACGCCATCGCGCCGGCGGTCGTGAGGGCGCCCGAGAGGCGGGCGGTCAGCACGGAGTCGACCTCGTCGCCGCCGCCGCCGAAGCCCCACAGCGAGGTCAGCGTGTCGCGCGCGGCCTCGAGCAGGCCGACGCCGAGGGCGCCGAGCCCGGCGAGGAAGCCGAGGGGCGCCGTCGCGTCGCCGCCGCCGACGAAGGTCAGGGCCATGCTGCCGATGGCGACCTCCTTGGCGACCGCGGCCGGGATGAGCGCGCCGACGATGCGCCAGTCACCCAGCCCGAGGGGCGCGAACAGCGGCGCGAGCGTCCGCGCGACGGCCTCGAACAGGCTCGCGCCGCTGGGCAGCGTCACCTCGAGCAGCAGCCAGATGGCGCTCACGACCAGGAGGATGGGCCCGCCCGCGCTCTGCAGGAAGGCGCGGGTGCGCGCCCAGGCAAGCCGCAGGACGAGGCTGGCGGGCGGCCAGCGGTAGCTCGGGAGTTCCATGGCGCCGCTGCTCTCGGGGGTGCGGAGGACGCGGCGGAAGAGGAGGGCGGACGCGATGGCGACGACGAAGCCGAGCAGGTAGAGCCCGGTCACGACGACGGCGGCGTAGGCGGGCACGAAGGCCGCGGCCATGAGGACGAACACGGGCAGGCGCGCGCTGCAGGAGATCGACGGCAGCGCCAGCGCCACCCGCAGGCGGTCGCCGCGCTCCTCGAGCGTGCGGGTGGCCTGGATCGCCGGCACGGTGCAGCCGATCGACAGCACCATGGGCAGGATGGCGCGCCCCGGCAGCCCGATGGCGCGCATGAGGCCGTCGGCGAGGTAGGCGACGCGGGCGAGGATGCCCGCGTTCTCCAGGAAGCCGAGCAGGACGTAGAGCACGAACAGCACCGGCAGGAACGAGACGACGGTCCCGACGCCCTCGATGAGCGCGCCCGAGAGGAAGCTCGCGACCAGGGCCGGCAGCGGCAGCGCCGCCACCCAGCCGGCGGCGACCTCCTGCACGAGGCCGAAGAAGTCGATCCAGGGCGTGGACACGGCGAAGGTCAGGTGGAACGTCAGGGCGAGGCCCGCGACGAGCGCCAGCGGCCCGACCACGGGGTGCAGCACGATGCGGTCGACGCGCTCGCTGGGATCGGCGCGGCGTTCGTGCTCGAGGGTCGCGCCCGTCGCCAGCGCCACCGCGGCGCGGTGGCGCGCCTCGGCGATCGCCAGGAACGGGTCGACGCCGGCGGCATCGAGCGTCGCGCGCTCGGTCGCGGCCACGGCGTGCGCGCCTGCGGCGTCGGGCACCTCGGCGGCGAGGGTGGCGAGGGCGTGCCAGCGGCTGGCGACGTGGGGCGCGAGGCGCGCGACGGCGTCGGCGATGACCTCGGGGTAGGCGATCGCGGTCGCGGTCGTGCGGGCGCGCTCGGCGGCGTCCACCAGCTTGCCGGCGCCGTGCCGCCGGTGGTCGGGCAGCGCCACGACGGGCACGCCCAGGGCGGCCTCGAGGGCGGCCGGATCGAGCCCGACGCCGCGGTCGGCCGCCTGCTCGACGAGGTTCAGCGCCACCACCAACGGGCGCCCGAGCTCGGTGAGCTCCAGCGTGAGGGTGAGGTCGCGGGCGAGGTGCGTCGCGTCGACGACGTTGACGATCAGGGCCTCAGGGTGCGCCATGAGGGCCGGCAGGACGACGTCCTCTTCCGAACTGGTGCCGGCGAGCGCGTAGGCGCCGGGCAGATCGACGAGTTCGACGCGTGTGCCTCGGATGCGGGTGGTCGCGCTGGCGACCTCGACCGTCGTGCCGCTCCAGTTGCCGACCTGCAGCTGGCTGCCGGCGATCGCGTTGATCAGGCTGCTCTTGCCGACGTTGGGCGTGCCGACGAGGCACCAGGTCGCCGTGGTCTCGTGGGGCACGACGGCGGCCGTGCCGCGGTCCTGGGCGCCGGCCGAGGCGCCGTTCGCGTCACACCGTGGGCAGGACATAGGCGTCGTCCGCCGGGGCCTGGCGGATGGGCGCTGGCCGGCTGGACGCGTCGTCGACCTCGACCATGACGCCCTGCGCCTCGCAGGCGCGGAGCATGAGGTGGACGGTGCCGGCGCGCAGCTCGAGCGGCCCGTTGCCTGGCGCGCGGCCGAGCACGGCAAGCTCGGCGCTCGGGCGCAGCCCGAGGGCCATGAGCCGGCGCTGGAGGCGGGGCGCGCCGGCGAGGCTGACCACCCGGGCACAGCCGCCGCGGGCGAGGTCGCTGAGGGGGCAGACGACGCAGCAGGGGGCGCAGGCCGGCGCGCTGTCGGCCCGGCCGCTGGCGGCCATCGCGACGTCGATGGCCGCCGCGGTGGTGGGCGCGGCCACGGAATCCCCAGTCGCGAGGTCGGGTTTCATGGCGCCAGCATCGCGCGCGCGGCCACGCGCCCGACAGGGACATCCTGCCCGGCGCGCCAAGTGAAGGTGGGCCGCCCCATCAGGGCGGCCCACGCAGGGTCCTTGGAGGTGCCTAGACGCCGGTCAGAAGGGGTCCGACGGGCGGTCCATGCCGCTGACGTCCCAGCCGAGGTCGGCGATCGAGTCGTGCAGCAGCTGGATGACGTACTGGCTGTTGTGGACGTACGAGCCGGGGTCCTTCTTGGCGTACTGGTAGTTGTAGGCGGCCCGCATGAGGCGCGGCGTCCAACTGCGGTACTGGTTGCCGTAGTTGACCTCGTCGGCGTCCGCCGCGCCGTTGGCGTTGGTGTCGACGAAGAAGTACGGGTACGCGGCGCTGCTGTACACGATCGGCGTGCCGACGACGTCGCGGGCGTACGCCTGCAGCGCCTCGTCCAGCATCTCGACCATGTCGTAGATCTCGTAGTACGTGCCCTCGTCCTCGCTGCCGTCGCCGTCGAAGTCGCCGGGGAACTCGCGGTAGGCGCGGATGTCGGCCACGCTGGTCGTGTCGCCGTGGCAGTCGGAGCAGACCGCGAAGTCGACCTGCTGGTTGTGCGGGTCGTGGCACTGCGTGCAGGTGCCGACGTCGGGGTCGTGGGGCCAGAAGCCGACGTAGTCCTTGCCGGCGTACTGGTAGCCGCCCTGGGCCTCGCTGCCGAAGCGCGACGCCGCCGCCGAGAAGTAGTGGACGTTGACGAAGCCGAGGCTGTCGGAGACCACGTCGTCCTCGACGCTGCCGATGCGCCGGTCGACGGTGGGCGTGGAGGCGCGGCCGGAGTGGCAGACGGCGCAGAGGTTGTCGCCCGAGGTGCCGAAGCTGAGTTCGGCGCCGCTGGGGAACGTCACGCTGGCGATCTCGAGCAGGCCGTAGTCCGCGTCGCTGACGTGACAGGTGGTGCATTCCATGCCATCGGTCGGGGCGTGAGCGATCTGCGTGCCGTTCTGCACGAAGAAGGCCATCCCGTCACCGCTGTGGCAGGTGGAGCAGCTCGCGGGCACGGCGCCGTCCTCGTCCCAGTGCCGCCAGGCCTCGGTCGAGCCGTCGAAGTGGCCCGCGTCGTTGCGGTGCAGCCGCTCGATGACGCCGAGGTCGACGACCTGGGTCAGGGCGAGCGCGTCGCGCAGCGAGGCGATGTCGAGACCGCCGGCGCTGGCCAGGATCTCGCCCGCGGGCTCGTCGCCCGGGCGGGCCAGGGCCATCGTGTCCGCGCCGAGCGCGCCCGCGAGGTCCTCGATGCTGTCGTAGACGATCTGGATGAGGTACTTGGCGTTGTGCGCGTAGCCGCCCGGGTCCTTCTTGGCGACCTGGTAGTTGTAGGTGGCCGCCAGCAGGCGCGGGGTGAAGGTCGCGTAGGCGTTGCCGCGGTTCTGCTCGTCGGACGAGATCTCGCCGTCGCCGTCGGTGTCGTTGAAGAAGTACGGGTGCCCGTCGGCGTAGCCGATCGGCTGGCCCACGACCTCGGTCGCGTACTGCTGGATGAGGCCGAAGAGGACGTAGCGCAGGTTGTACAGCTCGGTGTAGATGCCGGTGGTGATGTCGCCGTCGCCGTCGTAATCGACGAACGAGCCGGGCATGCGGATGTCCTTGAGGTCGGCGACCGTCTCGACACCCGTGTGGCAGGTGGCGCAGCTGGCGACGTCGAGCTGCAGGCTGTGCGGGTCGTGGCAGCTCTGGCAGGTGTCGTAGCCCTCGGCGTGGTCGAAGCGCGGCTCGTACCACTTGCCGGGGTACTCGAAGCCGCCGCCGGCGTCGGCGCCGTACAGCGTGGCCGCGGCCGTGTAGTAGTGGATGTTGACGAAGCCCTGCTCCGCCATGACCTCGTCGTGGTCGACGCCCGCGCGCTCGATGGCGCCGACGACCGTCGCGCCGCTGGCGCGGCCCTGGTGGCACTCCATGCACACGGCCTCGCGGCCGAGGCCCGTGAGCAGCTCGCCGGAGGGCATGGTGACCTCGGTCTTCGCGACCGTGACGTCGTTGTGGCAGGTGGTGCACTGCAGGATGCCGGGCGTGGCGCCCTCGTCGACGACGCCGGCCTCAGAGCCGTCGAGGCCGATGAAGTCGTGGAAGCCGGCGTTGGCGTGGCACTTGGCGCAGGACGTGGGCACCGCGAGGGGATCGGTGGTGTTCCAGTAGGTGAACGACCGGGACGTGAGGTCGGCGTGCGGGCTGCGGACCCAGCTGTCGAAGAAGGGGATCTCGAGCTGGTCGTACGTGAGGATCGGCGCCTCGCCCTGGGCGCTGGCCGTCAGGCCTGCCGGCGAGCCTCCGGTGTTGGCCGCGATCAAACCGATGCCGATCGCGAGCACGACGAGAACGGGAAGGAATGCGATGGGCCTCATCCGACGTCACCTCCGAGCTTTCCGATACCCGCCCGCCCGGCACGGGCGACGCGAGGCTTCGGATCCAGCTTCATGGATGAGTCTAGCATGAGCACGAGGCGAGCGTGCGGTGAGAACGTCACCCAGGCCACGGTTCGACGACCCTCGTGCAGGACGTTCACGAGCTCGACCCGCGGTGGCACGCCTGGGACCTACGTCCCGGCGCCCGCTACCAGGCGTACGCCTTCGGCGCCTCGCCCCCGGGGCCGGGGAAGATCTCGTCGAGCTGCTCGAGCGTCGCCTCGTCGAGGGTGATCTCGGTGGCGCGCACGGCGCTCTCGAGCTGCTCGATCGTGCGCGGGCCGATGATCGGGGCGGTGACGACCGGGTTGTGCAGCAGCCACGCCAGGGCGACCGTCGCCGGCGCCTCGCCGATCTCGCGGCAGAGCGCTTCGTAGCGCTCCAGCTGCTGGCGCTTCGCCTCGATCTGCTTCTGGACGCCCTCCGACACGCGCCGGCCACTGTCGAGCTTCTCGAGCACGCCGCCGAGCAGGCCGCCGCCCAGGGGGCTCCAGGGGATCAGCCCCAGGCCGTAGTGGCGGCAGGCGGGGATCACCTCGAGTTCGACCATGCGGTTGTCGAGGTGGTAGATGCTCTGCTCGCTCGCCAGGCCCGTCATCCCGCGCCGTGCCGCCTCCTGGCAGGCGGTGGCGATGTCCCAGCCGGCGAAGTTCGAGGAGCCGACGTAGACCACCGAACCCTGCTTGACCAGCGCGTCGAACGCCTGCCAGGTCTCGTCCCACGGGCACTCGCGGTCGATGTGGTGCATCTGGTAGAGGTCGATGACGTCGGTCTGCAGGCGACGAAGACTGCCCTCGCAGTGCTTGCGGATCTTGTAGGCGGAGAGGCTGCGGCCGTCGGTGTTGGGTTCCGCGCGGTCGTCCTTGCCGTTGGCCGGGTTGAACACCTTGGTCGCCAGCACCACGGCGTCGCGGCGGCCGTCCCCGAGCGCGAACCAGTTGCCCAGGATCCGCTCGGTGTGGCCGTGCTCGACGGCCCAGCCGTACACGTCGGCGGTGTCGAAGAAGTTGATGCCGAGCTCCAGCGCCCGGTCCATGATCGCGAAGGACTCGTTCTGGCTGGTGTGCCAGCCGAAGTTCATCGTGCCGAGGCAGAGGTCGCTGACGAGGACGCCGTG
>JAABRV010000066.1 GCA_011390735.1 Trueperaceae bacterium
GACGTGATCGTGGCCGTCGATGGGCAGGCGACGCCGACCTTCGCGTCGCTGCTCGCGGTGGTGCGCTCCAAGGCGATCGGTCAGGTCGTCGAGCTGACGGTGCAGCGCGGCGGCGTGACCTACCGCATGCCGCTCGAGCTCGGCGCCAAGCGGGACGTGTTCGCCAACCAGCGCTGAGCGCCGACCGACTCCGGGTCTTGTAGGCGAGTCGCCGAGCGCGCCGTCGGCGGGTTCGGGAGGACGTGCGTCGTGGATGACGGTGGCCGGCGCGCGCGGGGTAGGGCGGCGCCCCCCGACGGGGGATCGGGGGGCGCTCAGGGGGTGCCTCGGGTGGGGGGACCCGAGGCGGGCCTCGAGGGGGGCTCGAGGCCGGGGTGCCCCGGGTGGGGACCCGGGGTGGTGGGCGATGGTGGATTCGAACCACCGACCTCGTCGTTATCAGCGACGCGCTCTAACCGACTGAGCTAATCGCCCTCGCCCACGTGCCCGAGCTTCCGGAACGGACGCCCGGATCCCGGGCCGACACGCCCGGAGGCGCGAACAGGAGTGTACCCGCGGCCGCTCGGGGGTGTCAATTCGCCGGGTAGCATGCGGCCATGGTCGAGATCCTGCATCTGGCGAAACCTCGCGGCTTCTGCGCCGGCGTGGTGATGGCGATCGACGCGGTCGCCGAGGCGGCGGCCGAGAACGCGTCCCGCGGCGAGGGCGACGTGGCCGTCTACCATGCGATCGTGCACAACCAGACGGTGGTGGACCGGCTCGCGGAGGAGCACGCCGTCCACTTCGTCGAGGACCTGGCGGACCTCGACGACGTCCGGGCTTCGGTCGCCGACGGCGGCCGCCGGCTCTCCGACCTCGTGGTCTTCAGCGCCCACGGCGTCAGCCCGGCCGTTCGCGCCGAGGCGGCGCGCAGTGGGTTGACGACACTCGACGCCACCTGTCCGCTGGTGACGAAGGTGCACACGGAGGCGAAGAAGTACGCACGCTCCGGGTACCACATCCTGCTGATCGGCGATTCGACGCGCCATCAGGAGGTCGTGGGCACGTACGGCGAGGCGCCCGCGTCGACGACGGTCGTGAGCGTCGTCGGGAACCGGCACCCGGACCCGGGGCTCGCCGATCCGCACACGGTCACCGTGCCGGATCCCGAGCGGGTCGTCGTGTTGACCCAGACCACCCTGTCGGTGGACGACACGATGCGCACGATCGACATCCTGCGCGCGCGCTTCCCGGCGCTCGTCGTGCCGCCGCGCGACGACCTGTGCTACGCGACGAAGAACCGCCAGGACGCGGTCAAGGCGATCGCCCCGCTGGTCGATGCGTTCGTGGTGGTCACCAGCACGACGTCGTCGAACGGCATGCGGCTGCTGGAGCTGGCCGAGGACCTCACCCGCAAGGCCCTCCGGGTGGAGGGCACGGCCGACCTCGACCCCGATTGGTTCGAGGGCGTGCGGAGCGTCGGCGTCACCAGCGCGGCGTCGACGCCGGACGACCTGGTGCAGGACATCGTCGCCTGGTTCAGGGGGCGGAACCCCGACCTGCGCGTGGTCGAGGAGGGCGAGTGGGAGGACATCGAGTTCCGCAAGCCGAAGCGCGTGCCGCCGCCGGCCCCGGTGGCGGGCGGGACCGCCGCCGAACCCAGCGACACGGCGTGAGCGCGGGGGCGGGGCGCGATCCGGTGCGCGGTGCGCGGCGCGGTCCGCCGCGCCCGCTGTCGGTGGCGCCGATGATGGACTGGACCGATCGGCACTACCGCCGCTTCGTCCGGGGCCTCACGCGGCGCGCGTTGCTCTACAGCGAGATGGTGACGGCCAACGCCGTGCTGCTGGGGGACCGCGAGCGGTTGCTGGGCCACGATGAGGTCGAGCACCCGGTGGTGCTGCAGCTGGGGGGCGACGACCCGGCGCGCCTGGCGGAGGCGGCGGCGGTGGCGGTCGCCTGGGGGTACGACGAGGTCAACCTCAACGTGGGTTGCCCGAGCGACCGCGTCCAGCGCGGCCGTTTCGGCGCCTGCCTGATGGCCGAACCCGACCTGGTGGCCGAGGCCGTGCGTGCGATGCGCGCGGCGGTGCCGGTCCCGGTGACGGTGAAGCACCGCCTGGGGATCGACGAGCTCGATGACGACGCCCACCTGCACGCGTTCGTGGGTGGGCTGGCGGCCGCGGGCGTCGATCGCGTCGTCGTGCACGCCCGTAAGGCGTGGCTGACCGGGCTCTCGCCGAAGCAGAACCGCAGCGTCCCGCCGCTGCAGCACGAGCGCGTCGTCGGGCTGAAAGCGGCGTTCCCCGGCCTGCGGGTGGAGACCAACGGCGGCGTCCGCGATCTCGACGCGGCACTGGACCACCTGCGGCGCGTCGACGGCGTGATGATCGGTCGGGCGGCGATCGAAGATCCCTACCTGTTGGCCGAGGTCGACCAGCGGCTCTTCGGTGAGGACGGGCCAGTGCCGACGCGGGCTGAGGCGGTTACGGCGTACCTGCCGTACGTCGAGTCGCAGCTGGCCGCCGGGGCGTCGTGGAGCGCGCTGCTGAAGCCCGTCATCCCGCTGCTGCGCGGCGTGCCCGGCGCGCGCGCGTGGCGCCGGACCTTGACCGAGGGCGCCGCCCGTCGCGATGCCGGGCCCGAGCTCGTGGCCGCCGCGCTGGCCGCATTGCCGGAGCGGGTCGCGGCGGCGCGCGGGACCGCGCCCGGGTCCGGGTCGGTACCGGCTGCCGGGGGGCTGGTAGACTGCCGCGCATGACGGAACCCACCTGGGTGCGTGGCATCCGCGGGGCGACGACGGTCGCGGAGGACCGCCCGGAGCTGGTGTTGGAGGCGACCCGCGAGCTCCTGTCGGCCATGCTCGAGGCCAACGGCATCGACGACTACGAGCCGATCGCGGCCATCTTCTTCACCACGACGCCGGACCTCGTCTCCACCTTTCCGGCGGAGGCCGCACGGGAGTTGGGCATGCATCGGGTGCCGCTGATCTGCAACCAGGAGATCCCCGTACCGGGCCGCCTGGGCCGTGCCGTGCGGGTGATGCTGCAGCTGAACACGCGCAAGCGCCAGGACGAGATCGTCCACGTCTACCTGCGGGGCGCGAAGGCGCTCCGTCCGGACTTGATCAGCGCGCAGTAGGCGCCGCGACCGGCGCCCCCGCCGGTCGTCCCATCGGCTGCTAGCGATATGCCGATGCAGTCGACCCGCACCGTGGCGTCCCGAGGTCGTCCGCGGCGCAGGGAACGCCCCCCGGCCTGCGGGCCGGGGGGCATGGCGTGATGGCGTGTCGTTCGTCTGGGTCAGCGCTGGGGACGGTGGTTGCGGCGCATCTCGGCGAGTCGGGCTTCGGCCGCTTGGTGGATCAACAGGATCGTCAGGTACATCGTCGTCCTCCTATGGACATAGTATAGGAGATCTCCGATTGTGTCAACCCCCCATCGGGTTACGCCGATGAACCGTTCTCCGAGTCGGCCCCCTCGACGACGGCCGCCTCGAAGCCAGCCAGGAGCCCGTGCAGCACGTCCCGGTCGAGGCGGTGGTAGGCCTTGTTGCCGCGCCGCTCGATGTGCACGAGGCCCGCCTCGCGCAGCAGGCGCAGGTGGCCGCTGACCGTCGGTTGGCTGACGCCCAGCTGCTGCGCGAGGTCGCCGACCGTGAGCTGGAGGCCCTCGAAGCGCGCGATCAGCGCCAGCAGCATCGCCCGCGTAGGATCGGCGAACGCCTTCATTCGCGGCGCCAGTTCGGCGACGCGTTGCGCCGTCCGCTCGTGGACCCGCTCCGCCTGGACGCCGAAGCCGATGTAGACCGTGCCGTCGACGTCGAACAGGAAACCCCCGGAGACGGCCAGGCCCATCGGCACGACGAGCACCCGGCCCTCCCTCTCGGCCTTGCGGATCTGCGCCACCGCCGCCTCGAACTGCGCGAAGTGGTGCCGCGGGAAGGAACCCAGGACGTCGCCGCTCACGGCGAGCTGGGCCATGAAGGTGGCGGCGGCCGACTCGACCGCGGGTCGCCGCTCACGCTCCCAGTAGGGGCCGAGCAGCCGCCAGAAGCCGCGGTGGGCGTGCGCCCACGCCTCGGCGGTCTCCGGGTCGCGCAGCACCTCCAGGCGCGCTGCGATGCGCTCGCTCTCTTCCCGCAGCGTCGCCGAGTCCTGCACCGTGCCCTCGTCCAGGTAGCGCCCGGGCAGCCGCCCGAAGTCGCTCAGGAAGCGCTCGGGGTCGGGGTCGCGCGCGTAGCCGAAGCGCGTCGCCAGCAGGAACGTCTCCGGACCGGCTTCGCCGTGCCCGCGCTGGCGCCAGAAGTCCGCCACGGCCCGGAGCGCCTCCGGCGCCTCGAGCGCGAACCGTCGCAGCCACGCGGGCGGCGTCGAGCCCGGTCCGGGGGGCACGCCCCGCTTGGTCACGAAGAAGCTGGCGTAGAGCAGTTCGAAGACGGGGGAGGCGATCGCATCGACCCGGCCGGGCTCGCGTGCTGGGGCGCTGAAGGTCAGGATGGCATCGTCTTGCTCCATAGGCATGCGCCTATGGTATCACCCGCTCGACGCCTCGTCGCGCCATTCGCGCACGGGCAGCAGATCGCCGCCCTCAACCACCGCGTTGGTCACCTTGTGACCGCGGTTCATCGTCACCTCGAGGGTGGCCTGGTCGAGCGTCTTGGAGCCGACCAGCATCTTGCGCACGAAGTAGCCGCCCGGAACGAGGCTCATCTCGCTCGTCTTGGAGAGCCGCACGCGGATGACCTCGCCGTTGCGCGTCGTGCGCACGCGGGCGTGCAGCGCCTGGCCGTCGTCGCGGAAGCGCGGGTCCTGCCGTCGGAAGATGCCGAACACGCGGCGAGTGTACCGTACCGGCATGATCGACCCCACGACACACAGCGTGGCGTTGCGGCGAGCGTTCGACGCGGCCGTCGCGGCCGCCCACCCGGGCGCCGCGGTGCGTCCCCACCTCCCGCCGCTGCCGCGCGGTCGCCTGCTGGTGGTCGGCGCCGGCAAGGCGGCCGCCGTGATGGCCACGGAGGTCGAGTGCGCCTACCCGCCCGGGGCGGCGGTGGCGGGTCTGGTCGTCACCCGCCACGGCCAGGGACGCCCGGGCGGGAGGATCGCCGTCGCGGAGGCCGCGCACCCCGTGCCGGACGCGGCGGGCGCCGACGCCGCCGAGCGCATGCTCGCGCTGGTCGACGACGCGGGTCGCGACGACCACGTGCTCGTGCTCGTCTCGGGCGGCGGCTCGGCGCTGCTCGGGGCGCCCGCCGGGATGAGCCTGGAGGGCCTCCGCGAGGTCGTGGCGGCGCTGCTGCGCAGCGGCGCGGACGTCCGTGAGATGAACGCCGTCCGCCGGCGCCTCGGTCTGGCCGCCGGCGGGCGCCTGGCCGCGCGCGCGTGGCCCGCGCCGGTCACCGCGCTGGTGGTGTCCGACGTCGTCGGCGACGACCCCGCCGACATCGCCAGCGGGCCGACGGTGCCGGATCCCGGCAGCGACGGCGAGGCCCTGGCGATCCTCGACCGCTACGCCATCGCGGCGCCGGAGGCGCGCGCCCGCCTGCGCGCCGGCGCCCACGCCCCGGCGCCGGCGGCCGCCGATCCCGGCTGGTCGCGCGTGCGCACCTCCGTGGTCGCCTCCTCTCGCGGCGCCCTCGACGCCGCCGCCGCCAGCCTCCGCGCCGCGGGCTGGCCGACCCACGTCCTCGCCGACGACGTCACCGGCGAGGCGCGGGTGGCCGGCGCGCTCCACGCCGGGGTCGCGCGCGCGATCCTCGCGGGGCGCGGCGCCGCGGTTGCGCCGTGCGCCTTCGTCAGCGGGGGAGAGACGACGGTCACCGTGCGGGGCGAGGGACGCGGCGGACGCAACACGGAGTTCGCGCTGGGCCTGGCGCTGGCGCTGCCCGACGGCGCCCCGGTATGGGCGCTGGCCGCCGACAGCGACGGCATCGATGGGCACGGCGGCCACGCCGGCGCCTTCGTCACCCCCTGGCTGTGGCGGCGCGTCTCGCGGGCGACGGCCCGGGCCGCCCTCGAGCGCAACGACAGCCTCTCCGTCTTCGAGGCGGCCGGCGACGCGCTGGTGACCGGCGCGACCGGCACGAACGTCAACGACCTGCGCATCGTCTTGGTCGAGCGGCCGGCGCCGCGGTAACCTCGAGCACGTGCCCGAGCGACTGCTCGCCCTCGACGCCGAAGCCCTCGCCGCGGCCGCCCGCCGCGCCGCCGCCGCATGGAGCGGGGGCGAGCTGGTGGCCTTCCCGACCGAGACCGTCTACGGCCTCGGCGCGGCGGCGCGCGACCCCGCGGCCGTCGGCCGCGTGTTCGCCGCCAAGCGCCGCCCCGCCGACCACCCGCTGATCGTTCACCTGGCCGATGGCGCCGCACTGGGCGACTGGGCCCGCGACGTCCCGCAGGCGGCGCGGCGGCTCGCCGAGGCCTGCTGGCCGGGGCCGCTGACGCTGGTGCTGTGGCGCCGCGACGACGTCCCGGACGCGGTCACCGGCGGGCAGCCCACGGTCGCCCTGCGCGTGCCGGGCCACCCCGTCGCCCTCGCCCTGCTGCGTGCCTTCGGCGCCGGGGTGGCCGCGCCGTCGGCGAACCGCTTCGGGCGCGTCAGCCCGACGACGGCCGCTCACGTGATGGCCGACCTCGCCGACGTCGAGCCGCTGCTGGTGGTCGATGGCGGCCCCTGCCCCGTCGGCATCGAGTCGACGATCGTCGACCTCACCGGGGAGCGGCCGGTCGTCCGCCGGCTCGGCGGCGTCGGCGTGGCCGAGCTCGCGGCCGCCCTCGGCGGGCCGCCGGACGGGCTCACGGTCGCCGTCACGGGCCGCGTCGGCGACGAGGCGCCGCGGGTGCCGGGCGCGCTGGCGCGGCACTACGCCCCCGACACGCCGGCGCGCGCCGTGCCGGCGGGGGCGGGCGACCGCGCGCCCGCCGGGGTGGCCGTCCTGGCGCGCCGTCCCGCCCCCGCCGGACGGGCCGGACGCTGGGTCGCGCTGCCCGACGAGCCGCGCGCCGCCGCCCGCGCGCTCTACGGTGCGCTGCGCGAGCTCGACGCCGCCGGCGCCGACGAGATCTGGCTGGAGGCGGTGCCCGCCGACGAGGCGTGGGCGGCGATCGCCGATCGGTTGGCGCGAGCGGTGGCCGCGCAACCCGAGGAGGAGACGACGTGAAGGAAGCCCACGGGTCCGTGCCGGCCGCCGAGCCGGCGTCGACGCACGCCTCGGGGGCGCTTCCCCGGGATGCCGACCGCGCGCTCCCCCGGTCGGGCCGCTGGCCCGCCGTGCTGGTCCTCATGGGGAGCGCCTCCGATTGGGAGACGATGCGCCACGCCGACGACGTGTTGGCGGAGCTGGGCGTGGAGCACGGTTGCGCGATCGTCAGCGCCCACCGCACGCCCGAGCGGCTCGCGGACGTCGCCCGGCGCGCGGCCGAGCGTGGCGCACGCGTGATCGTGGCCGGGGCCGGCGGCGCCGCCCACCTCCCGGGGATGCTGGCGGCGCACACGCGCCTGCCGGTCTTCGGCGTCCCCGTCGAGAGTCGCGCGCTCTCGGGGCTCGACAGCCTGCTGTCGATCGTGCAGATGCCGCGCGGCGTACCCGTCGGCACGCTGGCGATCGGCCCGGCGGGCGCCGTCAACGCCGCGCTGCTCGCGGCCGCCGTGCTGGCGTTGGGCGACGCCGACCTCGCCGAGCGGCTGGAGGCCCGCCGGGCGGCGCAGGCCGAGGGTGCCGTGGCCGAGCCGCTGCCGACCGAGCACCGCTTCGAGCCGTGACCGGGCCCATCCTGCCCGGGGCGACGCTGGGCGTGCTCGGCGGCGGCCAGCTCGGGCGCATGTTCGCCGCCGCGGCCCGCCGGCTCGGCTACCGGGTGGCGGTGTGGAGCGACGCCCCCGACGCACCGGCCCTCGCCGCCGCCGACCTGGCCACGAACGCCCCGTACGACGACGCCGCGGCCTTCGAGGCTTTCACCGGCGCGATCGACGTCTGCACCGTCGAGTTCGAGAACCTGCCCGCGGACCTCCTGCGGGCGATCGAGGGCCGCGTGCCGCTGCGCCCGTCGTCACAGGCCATCGCCGCCACGCAGCATCGCGGGCGCGAGAAGCGCGCGCTGGCGGAACTCGGCGCGCCGCTGGCGCCGTGGCGGCCGCTGGCCGCCGCCGGCACCCCGCACGCCGCCGCGGCCGCGCTCGAGGCCGCGACGGCGGCGACCGGTCGGCCCGCCGTCCTCAAGACCGCCGGCTTCGGCTACGACGGCAAGGGCCAGGTGACGATCCCGGCGACCGGCCGCTGGCCCGGGGCCGCGCTCGCGCTGCTGGCCGCCGAGCCCTGCGTGCTCGAGGCCTTCGTCGACCTGGAGCTGGAACTGAGCGTCGTCGTCGCCCGCGCGCCGGGCGGCGAGACGCGCGCGTTCCCCGTCGCCGAGAACCACCACGCGCGGCACGTCCTCGACCTCACCGTCATGCCGGGCAGGGTCGCGGTCGACGTCGCCGAGCGCGCCGAGGCGCTGGCGCGCCGCGTGGTGACCGGCCTCGGCGTCGTCGGCCTCGCCTGCGTCGAGCTCTTCCTCACCCGCGCCGGCGACCTGTGGGTCAACGAGGTCGCGCCGCGGCCCCACAACTCGGGGCACGTGACGATCGAGGCCTGCCGCGTCGACCAGTTCGAGCAGCAGGTGCGGGCCGTGTGCGGCCTGCCGCTCGGCGATCCCGCCGCGGTGCGGCCGGGCGCGATGGCCAACCTGCTGGGCGACCTGTGGGACGGCGGCGAGCCCGACTGGGCGGCGGCGCTCGCGGTGGGCGGCGCGCGGCTCCACCTCTACGGCAAGGCCCAGGCGCGGCCCGGCCGCAAGATGGGCCACCTCAGCGCGGTGGCCGACGACGCCGATGCGGCGGCGGCGCTCGTCCTGCGGGCGCGGGCCGCGCTGGCGCGCGGCGGCGAGGGCCCGGCGGGCGCGGCCGGCGCGACCCCCAACCCCGACCCGCGCGCGTAGTCTGGGGCCGTCATGCAGAACGTGCGACACCTCACCACCGCCAGCCGCGAGCGCTTCGAGCGCTCCCTGGAGGGCTGCCGCGACGTCCTCGCCGCGCTGCCCGTACGCGACCGCGACCTGTTCGAGCTGCGCCTCGAGCGCTGGTTCCAGCACCTCGACGACGGCCTCGGCGCCGTCTACGGGCGGCGACCCGACTACGACGCGTTCGTCGCGCGCCTCGTCCGCAGGCTGGCCGGGCAGCACGCCGCCCGGCCCGAGGCGCTCAAGCGCCTCGACGTCGAGCGCGACCTGACGCCCGACTGGTTCCAGCGCGAGCGCATGGTGGGGTACGTCTTCTACGTCGAGCGCTTCGCCGGCGACCTCCAGGGCGTGCTCGACCACCTCGATTACCTCGAGGAGCTCGGGGTCACCTACGTGCACCTCATGTACGTGCTGCGGCCTCGCGAGGGCGAGAACGACGGCGGCTACGCGATCGCCGACTACCGCGACGTCGACCCGCGGCTCGGCACGATCGACGACCTGGTGACGGTGTGCGAGGCGCTGCGCGAGCGCGGCATCGCCAGCTGCGTCGACCTCGTCCTCAACCACTGCGCCGACAGCCACGCCTGGGCCCGCGCCGCGCGCGGCGGCGACCCGCGCTACCGCGACTACTTCTACACCTTCCCGGACCGCGGCGAGCCCGACGCCTTCGAGCGCACGCTCCCGGAGGTCTTCCCGGACTTCGCCCCCGGCAACTTCAGCTGGGTGCCGGAGATGGATCGCTGGGTCTGGACCACCTTCCACGGCTACCAGTGGGACCTGAACTGGAGCAACCCCGAGGTGCTGCTCGAGGTCGTCGACATCATGGGCGAGCTGGCCAACCTGGGCATCGACGTCTTCCGCATGGACGCGGTGGCCTTCATGTGGAAGCGGCTCGGTACCGACTGCCAGAATCAGCCCGAGGTCCACGACCTGCTGCAGGCGCTGCGGGCGTGCTCCAAGATCGCCACGCCGGCCGTGGCGCACAAGGCCGAGGCGATCGTCTCGCCCGGCGACCTCATGCACTACTTCGGCACCGGTCGGCGCTACGGCAAGGTGGCCAACATCGCCTACCACAACAGCCTGATGGTGCAGACGTGGTCGGCGCTGGCGAGCCGCGACGCTCGGCTGATGACCCACACGCTGCGCGCCTACCCGCCGGCGCCCCCATCGATCGCCTGGGGCTGCTACGTGCGCTGCCACGACGACATCGGCTGGGCGGTCACCGACGAGGACGCGGCGGCCGTGGGCTGGTCGGGCGGCGCCCACCGGGCGTTCCTGTCGGACTTCTACTCCGGCCAGTTCAGCGGCAGCTTCGCCCGCGGCGCGGTCTTCCAGTACAACCCGGCCACCGGCGACCGGCGGATCTCCGGCAGCTGTGCCAGCCTCGCCGGGCTCGAGGCGGCTCTCGACGCCAGTGACGAGATCGCCGTCGGCCTGGCGGTCGAGCGCATCCTGTGGGCGCACGCGCTGGCGTGCGGCTTCGGCGGCATCCCGCTGCTCTACATGGGCGACGAGCTCGGGATGCTCAACGACCACCGCTACCTGCACGACCCGGACCACCGGGCCGACAACCGCTGGTTGCACCGTCCGCCGATGGACTGGACCGCGGCGGACCGGCGCCACCTGCCCGGCACCGTCGAGGCGCGCGTCTTCCACGGGCTGCTGGCCATCCTGCGGGCGCGCGGCCGCACGCCGCACCTGCACGCGCAGACGCCCGCGGAGGTGCTCGACACCGGCCACGCCAAGGCGTTCGTGCAGCTGCGGCGGCACCCGCTCGGGCCGCTGGCCGCGATCTACAACGTCAGCGAAGAGCCGCAGCAACTCGACGCCGGCTGGCTCGTCGACCTCGGGCTGCGTCAGCCCTTCGACCAGCTCGAGCAGCGCTTCGTCGACCTCGCCGACGGCCGGCTGGCGCTGCGGCCCTACGACCGGCTGTGGCTGGTCTGACCACGCCCTCCACCTCAAGACCCCGATGGCGTGCGCTTCCCCCAAGAACCCCGACCCAACGGGACACACGACCTGAACCCACATAGGGACTTGCGCCTGGGACCGCGCGTGCGCTAACATCGGGAGGTTTGGGACCCCCTGACCGGCAGTGATCGGTCCGGGGGGCGGACGTTCGCCGCGTCGGACGCGGCGCCGGGCAGGTCCCGGCCAGCGTGAGTCGCGCGCCGCACACACCGCGAGCAGGTCCCGTCTCGCCGCAGGGCAGCGATCCTCCGGCGGGCCGTTCTCACGCGGCCGTGCCCCCGTCGGGGGGCTTCGGGCCCCTGACGGGGGCCACAACTCCCTAGGCCAGGCCGAGCGCCCCTCGGACCCGGACGCACGAAGGAGTTGATCGTTCTGCCCACCGTCAACCAGCTGCTCCGCAAGGGGCGCGTCAAGCTCGGCAAGAAGACCAAGGTCCCGGCCCTCAAGGGGAGCCCGCAGCGCCGTGGCGTGTGCACCGCGGTCAAGACGCAGACCCCGAAGAAGCCCAACTCGGCGCTGCGCAAGATCGCCCGCGTGCGCCTCTCCACCGGCTACGAGGTCACCGCCTACATCCCGGGCGAGAAGCACAACCTGCAGGAGCACTCGGTCGTGCTGATCCGCGGCGGTCGCGTCAAGGACCTCCCCGGCGTCCGCTACCACATCGTGCGCGGCACCCTCGACGCCCAGGGCGTCGGCATCGGCCGCTACGTGCAACGCAACCAGGGCCGTTCCAAGTACGGCACCAAGAAGCCCAAGGCGAAGTGACGAGGTAACGCATGGCCCGCCGACGTAGAGCCGAGATCCGCAAGCTCGAACCCGACCTGGTGTACTCCGACACCACGGTCACCGCGTTCGTCAACAAGCTGATGCGCGATGGCAAGAAGAACCTCGCCAGTCGCATCTTCTACGCCTCCTGCCGGCTGATCCAGGAGCGCAGCGGCCAGGAGCCGCTCAAGGTGTTCCGCCAGGCGGTCGACAACGTCCGCCCGCGCATCGAGGTCAAGAGCCGGCGCGTCGGCGGGGCGACCTACCAGGTGCCGATCGAGGTCGGCGCGCGGCGCGGCAGCAGCCTCAGCCTGCGCTGGCTGGTGGCGGCCTCCAACGCGCGCCCCGAGCGCACCGCCGTGGAGCGGGTGGCCGGCGAGCTGCTCGACGCCGCCGCGGGGCGTGGCGGGGCGGTCAAGAAGAAGGAAGACGTCGAGCGCATGGCGGAGGCGAACCGCGCCTACGCCCACTACCGCTGGTGAGCGCCGGCGCCGAGAGACGGACGTAACCATGGCCACGACCCCAGCTCTAGACCTGCGCATGACCCGCAACATCGGGATCGCCGCGCACATCGACGCCGGCAAGACGACCTTGACCGAGCGCATCCTCTTCTACACCGGCAGGATCCGGAAGGTCGGCGAGACCCACGAGGGCGCCTCGCAGATGGACTGGATGGACCAGGAGAAGGAGCGCGGCATC
>JAABRV010000067.1 GCA_011390735.1 Trueperaceae bacterium
CCGTGCTGCACCCGCTGGCGGAGGCGGAGCTCGGCCGGGCGCTGCTGAGGCTCGGGCTCGACAACGGCACGCGCCTGGCGGACTGGCCGACGCAGGCGGCCAACGCCCCGGGCGAGCCGGTGCAGCCGATCGTCGGCGTGTTCGTCAGGCTGCCGGTGGAGCTGGTGCAGGGAGCGGACCCGCGCCGCATCGGCGAGCGCGTGGTGGCCGGCCTGGCGACCCTGCTGGCCGAGGGGGGCGCCGACGCGGCGCGCGCGGCCATGGCCAACGCGCAGTTGCTGGCGGCGCTCGAGGCCGCCCTGGCCGGGCCCGTGTGGCAGGCCTGGCGGGCGGCGTTCTCGGCGGCCTGGGTGCCGCGCGACGACGCGCTGGAGCGGCGCCTGACCGAGGCACAGGAGGTGCTGGCGGGGGTCGGCGTCGAGGAGGACCCGCTGACCGACGCCTGGGTCGGCGCCGACCTCGAGGGCGCGAGCCCCGAGGAGGCGCGCGAGCGCACCCTCGCCGCGTTGGCGGAGCGCGCCTACCTTGGCGGCAGCGACGCGCTGCAGGCGGTCCTCGCGACGCCCGAGGCGAGGGCCCGGACGGCGGCGGCGGCGGCCTGGATCGACGCGCTCGACGCGCGGGCCCACCAGCGCTACGCGCTGTGGGCGTGGGTGAGCGGCGTCGTGGCGCTGCTGCTGCTCGCGATCGTCGCCCTGTTGCAGCAGGGGCGCTGGCGGGTGCTGGCGCCGGGCGCGCTGCTGCTCGCCGCCGGCGGGCCGTGGCTGTGGCTGTGGTGGCACTGGTCGGCGCGGGCGGACGTCGCCGCGAGCGCGGCCGAGGCCATCCCGGCGAGCGCCGTCGCCCTCGGCCTGCCCGCGGCGGCCCGAGCCTGGTCGAGCCACCTGCTCGCGGCCTCCGCCGACATCGCCGCCGGCGCCGTCGTGTGGCCGCCGGCGGTGGTCGCCGGCGCGGGGGCCGCGCTGCTGGCGCTGACGCTGCTGGCCGCGCTGGTCGCGTGGCTGCGGCCGCCGAGGCGTGGCCGCTTCTGACGCCGAGCCCGAAGGCCGCGGGCCGGCCGGGGGTCGCGGCCGACGCGCGGCCCGCGCCGCGGTGGTCGTCGTCCACGGCATCGGCAGCCAGCCGCCGCTGGCCACGCTCGGCCGGCTCTCGCAGGGCCTGATCGACCACGCGCGGGCACGCGGCGAGCGGCCGGAGGCGTGCGCCGTCCTGCTCAGCGTGCGGGGCGAGCCGAGCAGCGTGCTGCGCCTCAGCGGTGCCCCCAGCCTGGGCGGGTTCGACGTCGTCGACGTGCACGAGTTCGCCTGGCAGGGGCTGGCGCAGGGTCGGGCGCGCCCGCTCGCGGTCCTGCGGTGGCTGGTGCGGACGGGACTGGCGCCGCTGCACGTCCGCCGCCACTGGCGGGTGCTGGTGGACGCCGGCGACGACGCCCCCTCGCCGTGGGCGGTGGTCGGCCGCCAGGCGCTGATCGCCACCGTCCTGGCGTGGCTGGTGCTGGCGCTGGTGGCCGGCGTGCTCGTCGCGCTGCTGCAGTTGCCGCGGGCGTGGCCGCTGCTGGGGGCCGCGCTGGCGGACGCCGCGGCGGTCCTGGGCCCGTCGGGCGCGGCCGCGCTGGCGCTGGGCGCGGTGCCGGCCGCCGTGGCCGTCGCCTCCCTGTGGGGCGTCCTCGCCGACGCCCTGGAGGCGGCCGCGCTGCGTCGCCGAGGGGCCGGCGACGGCTGGGCCGGGAGTTACGCGGGTGTGGCGCGCCTCTGGGCCTGGCCCGCCGTGGTCATCGCGGCCGTGCTCGGCGCGGGTGCGGTGGCCGGCGTGGCGCTCGGCGCCGAGTCCTGGCGGGCCCTCGGCGGCGTGGTCCGCGCGCTGGGCGACGCACCCTCGCTGGTCGCCGGCGCGCTGGCGGCCGCCGCGCTGGCTTGGTTGGGGCGGGCGCTGTCGACGCACGTGGGCGACCTCGCGCTGTACGTGACGAGCGACACCTCGTCGGCCTTCCACCACGGCCGCAGGGAGATGCAGGCGACGGCGACGGCGCTGGTGGCGGAGTTGCTGCGGCGGGGCGAGGGCGGAGACGGCGGACCGGGGCGCGGGAGCGACACGGGCGCGCCGGTCGCCAGCGGCGACGCGTACGACGCCGTCGTGCTCGTCGGGCACTCGCTGGGCAGCGTCATCGCCCTCGACGCCCTCGACGGGGTGGCGCGCGAGGCGCGCGTCGAGGGCGACCTCGCCGGCGCGCGACGCCCCCTGCCGCTGCTCAAGCTGCGCGGCCTGCTCACGTTCGGGTCGCCGCTCGACAAGATCGCCTACTTCTTCCGCGAGCGCGTCCGCGACGGCGACGCCGTGCACGCGCAGCTCGCCTCGTTCCGACACGCCAGCCGGCGCCGGCCCTCGCGGCGCGACGACGGCCCCTACCGGCTGGCGCGTTACGACGTGCCCTACGGCTGGCTGCGCTGGCTGCACCTGCACGCGCCCGCCGATCCGATCAGCGACCCGCTGGTGTACTACCGCGTCGACGAGCGCCGCCTACGGCGCTACCCCTGGCCGTGGTCGGCGCACGGTCGCTACTGGGACGACCCCGAGACGTACCGGGCGCTGGCCGACCTGCTGGCGGCGGCCAGGGGCTGAGGCAGCCGCTCCAACCCGGCGCGCGGCGCGCCGGTGGCGAACGGCCGCGACCAGCCGGGCGGCCGCGCCGGACTATGCTCCCGGCATGAACACCCTGCGCGAACCGCGCGTGACCGTCATCGGCGCCGGGATGGCCGGCAGCGAGGCCGCCCTCGCCGCCGCGCGCCTCGGCGTCCGCGTCGACCTCCACGAGCAGCGGCCGGTGCGCATGACGCCCGCCCACCACAGCGATCGCTTCGCCGAGTTGGTGTGCAGCAACAGCCTCGGTGGCGAGGGCCGCAACAACGCCAAGGGCCTCATGCAGGCCGAGATGCTGGCCGCCGGTGGCGTCGTGGTCGGCAGCGCCCACGCCACCCGCGTGCCGGCCGGCGGCGCGCTGGCGGTCGACCGCGAGGCGTTCTCGGAACGCGTGACCGCCGCGGTGCGGGCGCACCCGGGGGTCACCGTCCACGTGGGCGAGGTCACCGAGGTGCCGGACGGCG
Source organism: Trueperaceae bacterium (assembly GCA_011390735.1). Taxonomy (GTDB): domain Bacteria; phylum Deinococcota; class Deinococci; order Deinococcales; family Trueperaceae; genus JAABTL01. The sequence continues at coordinate 3,102 of JAABRV010000067.1, forward strand.
TGGTGGTGCTGGCGACCGGCCCGCTGACCAGCGACGCGCTCGCCGAGCACGTGCGCCGCCGGGTGGGGGAGGACTTCCTCGGCTTCTACGACGCGGCCGCGCCCGTGATCGCCTACGACTCGATCGACCACGACGTCGCCTACCGCAAGGGCCGCTACGGGCAGGAGGCCGACTACCTCAACCTGCCGTTCGACCGCGCCGCCTACGACCGCTGGTACGAGGCCGTCGCCGAGGCCCGCAGCCACGTCCCGCACGATTGGGAGAAGCTGGAGTTCTTCGAGGGCTGCATGCCGATCGAGGAGTTGGCGCGGCGCGGTCGCGACACGCCGCGCTTCGGGCCCCTCAAGCCGGTCGGCCTCGAGCATCCGGTCACCGGCGAACGCTTCTACGCCGTGGCCCAGTTGCGGCAGGAGGACGCGGCGGGGCGCATGTGGAGCCTGGTCGGCTTCCAGACCGGCCTCAAGTGGGGCGACCAGCAGACCGTGGTGCGGACGATCCCCGGGCTGGAGGAGGCGGAGATCGTGCGCTACGGCGTCATGCACCGCAACACCTACCTGTGCGCGCCGCGGCTGCTCGAGCCGCACCTCGCGCTGCGGGCGGAGCCCGACGTCTTCGTCGCCGGGGTGCTGGCGGGCACCGAGGGCTACCTGGAATCGAGCGCCACCGGCTGGCTCGCCGGCACCAACGCCGCCCGCCGGGCGCTGGGCCAGCCGCCGATGGTGCCGCCGGAGGCGAGCATGCTCGGCGGCCTGGTGCGCTACCTCGCCAGCGCCAACCCGGAGGGCTTCCAGCCGATGAACGCCAACTGGGGCCTCGTGCCGGTCGTTCCCAAGACCCGCGGCGGCCCCGGCAAGCGCGAGCGTCGGGAGATCGCCTATCAACACGGGCTCGACGCCTTCGTGACGTGGCTCGAGGAGCTGCGCGTCGCGGGGCCGGTGCAGGTCTGACGCACGCCGGCACCGGTCGCCGCGCCGGGCCGCTGCCCGTCTGATCCGCGCCCCCGTCGTGGCCGGTGGCGGCCGGCGGCGGGACGCGCGCCGCGGCCGCGGATGGTACACCGGGCGCATGAACGCGCCCGCCCCCGCACGCACCGTCGACCTGCGCTCCGACACCGTCACCCGCCCGACGCCGGCCATGCGCCGCGCGATGGCCGAGGCGGAGGTCGGCGACGACGTCTACGGCGAGGACCCGACCGTCGCCCGCCTCGAGGCCGCCGTCGCCGAGATGACCGGCAAGGAGGCCGGCCTGTTCGTGCCGACCGGCACGATGGGCAACCAGATCGCGCTGGCCGCGCACACGCGCCGCGGGGTCGAGGTCATCGCCCCCGTGGGCGCCCACATCTACGAGTACGAGCTCGGCGCGATGGCGAACCTGGCCGGCCTCATCCCGCGGCTGGTGCCCGCGCCGGGCGGGGTGCCGGACCCGGACGACGTGCGCGCCGCCGTCAGCCCGGGTCGTCACCAGGCCCCCACGGGCCTCGTCGTGTTGGAGAACACCCACAACAAGGCCGGCGGCACCGTGGTGCCCCTCGACGTCGCCCGCGCCGTCGCGGGGGTGGCCCGCGAGGCCGGCGTGCCGCTGCACCTCGACGGCGCCCGCGCCTGGAACGCCGCCGTGGCCCTCGGAGCCCCGCTCGCGGAGGTCTGCGCGCCGTTCGACAGCGTCTCGCTGTGCCTGTCGAAGGGCCTGGCGGCGCCGATCGGCAGCGTGCTGGTCGGCGACCGGACGTTCCTCGCCGAGGCGCACCGCTACCGCAAGATGTACGGCGGCGGCATGCGGCAGGTGGGCGTGCTGGCGGCCGCGGGTCTCATCGCCGTGCGCGACATGGTCGAGCGCCTCGCCGACGACCACCGGCGCGCGCGCTGGCTCGCCGAGGAGCTCCAGGGCATCCCCGGCGTCGACGTCGACCTCGCCACCGTGCAGACGAACATGGTCTACCTGACCGTCGCCGACGCGCGCGGCTTCGTGCCGCTCCTCGAGCGCGAGGGGCTGCTGTGCAACGCCATGGGGGCCACCGCCATCCGCCTGGTCACCCACCTCGACGTCGACGACGCCGACGTGGCCTTCGCCGCCGAGGCGGTCCGCCGCGCGGCGGCGGCGCGCGCTGGTGCGGGCGTGCGCGGCGACGCGGCGGCCCCGGCCTGAGCGTGCCGGGGGCCGACGGGCAGCATCCGGCCGGCAGGGCCTCCGGCGGGGCGATGCCGGCCGCCGCTCGTATCGCCCTCCTGGCCCACCCGGCCGGGCACTCCGTGAGCCCCGCCATGCAGCGCGCCGCCTTCGCGGCGCGGGGCGTCGGGGCCACCTACGACGCGTTCGACGTGCCGCCCGCCGAGCTGGCGGCGGCGGTTGCGGCCCTGCGCCGGGACCCCTGGTGGGGCGCCAACGTGACCGTCCCCCACAAGACCGCCGTCGTGCCCTGGATGGACGAGCTCACGCCCGCGGCGCGCCGCCTGGGCGCGGTCAACACGATCGTCCGGCGCGGCGAGCGGCTGATCGGGGACAACAGCGACCTGCCCGGCTTCGCCCGCGCGCTGGCCGACGTGCGACCCGAGATCGCGGGGGCACGCGTCGTGGTGGTGGGGGCCGGGGGCGCCGCCCGCGCGGTGGTGGCGGCGCTCGCCGACGCCGGGGCCAGGATCGCGCTGCACAACCGCAGCCCGGAGCGGGCGCGAGCGCTGCTGGCGGCGCTGGCGCTGCCGGAGGTGGCGTGGCTGCCGGCCGAGGGCCTGGCGGACGCCGTCGTCGGCTGCGACGTGCTGGTGCAGACGACGACCGTCGGCATGGCGGGCGGTCCTGCCGGCTCCCCGCTCCCCGACGGCCTGCTGCCCGATCGCGGTGCCGTGGTCGACCTCGTCTACCGCCCGGCGGTCACCCCGCTGCTGGCGGCGGCGTTGGCGGCCGGCCTCCCGGCGCAGAACGGCCTGCCGATGCTGGTGTACCAGGGCGCGCGGTCGTTCGAGGCGTGGACCGGCGTCGCCGCGCCCGTCGAGGCCATGGGCGCCGCGGCCGAGGCCGCGCTGGGCGGGCCGGGTCGCGGGTGGTCGGGCCTGGTGGCGGACGGCGATCGGCCGAGGGTAGGCTGAGGCGTGCGCATCGCCGTCCTGGCCGACGTCCATGGCAACCTGCCCGCGCTCGAGGCCGTGCTGGCCGACGCCGCCGCCCACGGCGTGGACCGCTACGTCGTCAACGGCGACGCGGTGAACCGCGGTCCCCAGGGGGTCGAGGTGCTGCGGCGGCTGGAGCCCCTCGACGCCGCGTACACCCTCGGCAACCACGACGACCTGCTGCGGCGGCTCGTCGAGGACGACCCCGCGCTGCCCGTCGACTTCCGGCACGGCGCCTTCTGGCGCGCCAACCGCTGGTGCGCCGACGACCTCGCGGCCGCCGGCCTGCTCGACACCGTCCGGCGCTGGCCCATGACCGTGCGGGTCGAGCTGCCGAACGCCCCCAGCCTGCTCGTCGCGCACGGCAGCCCGCGCCACTACCGCGAGGGCTACGGTCGGCACCTCAGCGACGCCGTGATCTCCGAGATCGTCGAGATGCACCCGGCGGACGTGCTGATCGGCTCGCACACGCACTGGCCGCTGCGCCACCGCTGGGGTCGCTACGAGGTGCTGAACACCGGCGCGGTCGGCGTGCCCTTCAACGGCGACGGCCGCGCGCAGTACCTGTGGCTGACGCTGGCGGACGGCGCCTGGACCGCCACCTTCCGGCGTGTCGCCTACGACGTGCGCGACGCGCTCTCGGCGTACGAGGCGCGCGACTACCTGGAGGCGGGCGGCCTGCTCGCGCGGCTGTTCCGGGACGAGGTGCGCGACGCGCGCTCCTACCTGGTGCCCTTCCAGATGTGGGCCGAGGCCCAGGGGGCCTCGCTCGACGAGGCGGGCTTCGCCGCCTTCCGGGCGGCCCGCCCCGAGCGCTTCGGTCCGCCGCGGCCGTGGCCGACGGTGACCGCCTCCGAGGAACCGTGAGCGGCGACGCGTCGGAACCCGCGTGACGGCGGCCGCCGAGGCGGGCCCCTGGTCCCCGGCGAGGCGCGGCCTGACGATCGGCCTGCTGCTGTCGGTGACGACCCACGCCCTGGCGGCGCTGGCGGTCGTCACGATCGCCCCGCGGATCCCGGCCGAGCTCGGCGGGCTCGAGCTCTACGGCTGGCTCTTCTCCGGCTACCTGCTGACGTCGCTGCTGGGGACGGTCTGGGGCGGCGGCGAGGCCGACCGCCGCGGGCTGCGCCCGCCGTTCGCCATCGGGTTGGCGGCGTTCGGTCTGGGGCTCGGCCTGGCGGCGGTCGCGCCGTCCATGCTCTGGGTGGTCGGCGCCCGGGCGCTGCAGGGCTTCGGCGGCGGGGCGGTGACGACGCTCGTCTACGTCGCCGTCACCCGCGCCTACCCCGACCGCCACCGGTCGCGGCTGATGGCGTACCTGTCCACGGCGTGGGTGACGCCCGCGTTGGTCGGCCCGGCCCTGGCGGGCGCGCTGGCCGAGGCCGCCGGCTGGCGCGCCGTCTTCGCGGCGCTGGCGGCCGTGTTGCTGCTGGTGGCGGTGCTCACACTGCCGCGGCTGGCGTCGATGGGCACGCCGGCAGACGCGCCCGCGTCGGCCGACGGCAAGCCGGCGCCCGCGGGGCCTTCGCCCGACGCACGCGCGTCGGGCGAAGGCACGCGCTCCGGCGTCGGCCTGGTGCCGGCGCTCGCCGTGGTGGTCGGGCTGGGCGCCGTGCTCGCCGCGCTCTCGTGGTGGGCCGAGCGCGGGATCGGCGCGACCGTCGCGGCGCTCGCGGCGGTCGCGGCGGGCCTCGCGGCCGCGGCGTTCGGCCTGCGCCGGCTGCTGCCCGCCGGCACGCTGCGGCTGGCGACCGGGCTCGGCGCCCTGGTGGTCGCCCGCGCCGGGTTCTTCGCCGGCTTCATCGGCGTCGAGGCCTTCCTCGCGCTGATGCTGACCGACCTCCAGGGGCTGTCGTCGGCGGGCACCGGAGCCGTCATCGCCACGGGCGCGATCAGCTGGACGGCCGGCTCGTGGTGGCAGGCGCGCCGCGACGCGAGCGACGATGGGCGCGCGGCGCGCGGCCGCCGGGTGGTCATCGGGGTGACCTTCCTGGGCGTCGGTCTGTCGCTGCAGGGCGTGGCGCTGGCCGGCGTCGGCGACGGTGCGGCCTGGGTGACCGCCGTCGCCGTGCTGGGGTGGATGACCGCCGGCTTCGGCATCGGCACCGCGCACGCCACCAGCTCGGTGTTCGCCTTCGCGCTGGCCGAGCGCGACGGGGTGGCCGCCGGTCGCGTCTCGGTGGCGCTGCAGCTGGCCGACAACGTCGGCGCGGCGTTCGTGACCGGGCTGGCCGGGGCGGCCCTGGCGTTCGTCACCGCGGCCAGCGGCGGCGCGGGCGCCGGCACCTCGCAGGCCGGCGTGGCGGCCGCGTTCGGCGTCGCGTGGGGCGCCTGGTGGCTCAGCTACCTGGCGGCACGTCGGAACGCTCGCTCCACGCCAGCCGCAGCATCGCGATCGTGATGATCAGGAAGGCGGCGGCCGCGAGGACCGGGATGCTGACGAAGCCGAACCAGTCGACGTACTGCATGTTGCACGGCACGCCCGAGGCGCAGGAGGCCGGCGGCGCCAGGCCCGGCACCTTCTGCAGCAGGACGTGGTACGTGGCGGTGCCCAGGCCGACGACGGAGAGCGGCAAGACCGTGCGCCAGGCCAGCAGGTCCTGCCGGAGGGTCGCGACGCCGAGGACGACGACCAGCGGGTACATGAAGATGCGCTGCCACCAGCACAGCGCGCAGGGGACGAACGCGCGGACCTCGGAGAAGTACAGCGAGCCGACGGTGGCGGCGATGGACACCAGCCAGGCCAGGTAGAGCCACACCCCGCGGGCGCTCATGCGGGTCAGTCGCGCAGCGCGGCGTCCAGGGCGGCGCGGACCGCGGAGGCTGCGGGGGAGTCGACCTTCACGCCGTTCACGATGACCGTGGGGGTCGCCCGCACCTCGAGGCGCACGGCGAGCGCGGCGTCGTCGCGCACCGCCTGCAGGCTGCTCGGGTCGGCGAGGCAGGCGTCCAGGGCGCCGGCGTCGATGCCGGGCGCGTACGTCAGCGCCAGCTCCACGGCGCGGCGGGCGTCACCGAGCTGCTGCTGGGCGCGGTAGAGCGGCGTCTTCATCTCCCAGAAGGCGTCGTTGCTCTGCCGGTAGACGCACTCGCCGACGCGGGCCACGTGCTCCGAGGCGGCCACGGGCGCCACCACCGGCAGGTTGAAGTACGCCACCTGCACGCGGCCGTCGTCCACGTAGTCGCGCCGGATGTCGGGCATGACGTTGAGCTCGAAGCTCTGGCAGCCCGGGCAGCGGAAGTCCTCGAACACCACCATGGTCACCGAGGCGGACGGGTCGCCGAGCAGCGGCTGCCCATCGAGGTCGATCGACGCGGCCGTCGCCGGCTGCAGCCGGGGCGCGATCAGCACGCCGGCGACCACGAGGACGGCGAGGATCACGGTGATGAGCGTCAGGCGTTGCGGGTTCATGCGGCCGATGGTACGACACCGCGGCCCGACCCCAGGTGGTGTGGGGTGCGGTCGCGGCCCGCGACGCGGGGCGGCCTCATCGGTGGTTGTCGATGCCGTGGTAGGCGGCGAGGAACGCGCGCATGCCCTCGCGCTCGACGTCCTCGAAGCGCTGCAGGCGCTGCCAGGCCGTCAGCGCGTACGTCGTCGGCATCCCCTCGCGCGGCGCGATGACCACGCGGCCGTACCCGCGGGCCACCTCCTCGAGCGCGGCGACGTGCACGACGTTCTCCTCCGGGGTGCCGAGCGCGTACCAGAGGACGACGCCGCCGTCCTCCATGTTGTGCAACAGGCGCTGGTCGTGCTGGACCTCGAGGTGCGTGCCCCAGGGGGCGAGCTCGGCGGTGTGCCAGCCGGAGGTCGGCGGGTCGGAGTTGTACGCGGGCGTGTTGGCGCCCAGCGACACGTGGAGGTTCCCCTGGCTGCGGAAGCGCTCGCCGGGCAGCCGCGCCTCGGCGACGGCGTTCAGCGTCACCTGCAGCGCCACCAGGGCGACCACGCCGGCGAGGCCGACGAGCCACGGGTTGGGTAGCCCCTTGCGCCGGCGGCCCCGCCTCGGGGTCGCGGGCATGCGCTCGGCGGCGGTCGGGGTCGACTTCTTCGCGTTGGCGGATCGTCGCTTGGCTCGGCCCATGGGAACGCACGTTACGGTACCGACGACCGATCCGCCGTCAAGCTGGGAACGTGAACGTGATTCGCAGAGCGACGTCCCCGCTGGCGGCGGCGTCGGCCGAGACCGGCGGCCCGCCGACCGGCGCAGCGCAGGAAGCGGCGGACGGCGTCCCGGGCCGGCTGGCGGACTGCCCCGCCACGCCCAACTGCGTCAGCAGCGAGGGCGATCCGCGTGACGCCGTGCACTACGTCGCCCCGCTGGGTCTGCCCGACGGCCTGGCGCCGGAGGCCGCGATGGACGCCTTCGAGGCGCTGGTCAGGTCCGCGCCCCGCAGCGAGGTGCTCGAGCGCGGCCCGCTGCGCCTGCGGGCCACCGTCCGCACCGCCGTCTTCCGCTTCGTGGACGACGTCGACGCGCGGATCGATCCCGCGGCGAGGCTGCTGCACGTGCGCTCCGCCTCGCGCGTCGGCCGCGGCGATTTCGGGGCCAACCGGCGGCGCGTCTCCGCCTGGCTGCGCGAGCTGTCGCGGGCCTGGGGCGTCGCCTGGCCGCCCAGGTAAGCCAGCCCGCCGAAGCGAGCGGGCGCGCTGCTAGACTGCGGACGTCCACCATGCCGCCGCTGGCGGCCCCCGCAGCGATCCGCAGAACCAGAGAGGTGAGACCATGGCCTTCGAACTCCCCGCCCTGCCCTACCCGGTGAACGCCCTCGAACCGCACGTCGACGCGCGCACCATGGAGATCCACCACGGCAAGCACCACGCCGCCTACACGAACAACCTCAACGCCGCCCTCGAGGGCCACCCGGCGCTGCAGGAGCGCTCGATCGAGGAGCTGCTGCGCGGTTTCGATGCCCTCCCGAGCGACATCCAGACCGCGGTCCGCAACAACGGCGGCGGCTTCGCCAACCACAACCTGTTCTGGGAGGTCATGTCGCCCCAGGGCGGCGGGCGGCCCAGCGGCGAGCTGGCGGCCGCGATCGACGCGGCCTTCGGCTCCTTCGACGCCTTCCAGGCGAGCTTCTCCGACGCCGCGGCCAAGCGCTTCGGCTCCGGCTGGGCCTGGCTGGTCGTCGATGGCGACGGCGCGCTGCAGGTGTACTCCACCGCCAACCAGGACTCCCCGTTCATGTCGGGCCACACGCCCATCCTCGGCCTCGACGTGTGGGAGCACGCCTACTACCTGAACTACCAGAACCGCCGACCCGACTACGTCAAGGCCTTCTGGAACGTCATCGACTGGGGCAAGGTGGCCGAGCTCTACGCGGCCGCGAAGGGCTGATCCCGGCCGGCCCCTGAAAGCCCAGACCGCCTAGGCGACGACCGCGGCGGGCCCCACGAGGGCCCGCCGCTTCCCGTAGCTTCGCGGTGAGGTGAGCGAACGGGCGGAACGCATCGGGTTCGGGTTGGCCCTGGGCGCCTGCGTGCTGCTGGCGGTGGGGGCCGGCTGGGGTCGCTGGCGGCCCGCGCACGTCGAGGTCGGCGTGCTGCGCGGCGAGATCACCGCGCACGTCGAGGGACGCGTCGCCGCGCCGGGCAGCTACGCGCTGCCGTGGGGCAGCCGCGTCGACGACCTGGTCGCGCGGGCCGGCGGCCTCCTGGAGGATGCCGATCCCACGCTGGTCGCGTGGGCGACGCCGCTCACCGACGGCGCCTCGATCGTCGTGCCGCAGCGCAGCGACGACGCCGGCGACCCGCGCATCGACGTGAACGCCGCCAGCGAGCGCCTGCTCGCCACCCTGCCCGGCGTCGGCCCCGTCACGGCGGCCCGCATCGTCGCGGCCCGCCCCTTCCACACGATCGACGACCTCCTCCGGGTCGCGGGCATCGGCGAGGTCCGCCTGGAGGCCCTGCGGCCGTACGTCACGCTCGGGGGCGGCG
>JAABRV010000068.1 GCA_011390735.1 Trueperaceae bacterium
CATCCGGCGCTGGAGTTCGAGGCGAGGCCGGACGCCGAGGCCGTGATGGCGACGCTGGGCGCCGAGGCCGGTCCGTCGACCGAGGGCGACGACGCTTCGGCGGCCGAGCTGCTGGACGAAGTGGAGGCGTGGCTCGACCGATCCAGCTGACCGGGTCGGCGCCGGTGCGTTGCGTGGCGCGCGGTTCATGGTGGGTGCGGTCCGGCGGCTTCATCGGTTTCGCCATCCAATCAGCTTCCAGCGCGTAGATTGAGGAGATCATGGACGTGGGCGTTCGTCTGCTGGGTACCCCAGAGGCGCGCTCCGGGGGCGCCTGGCTGCCGCTGGGGCCGACGAGGCCGCACGCCGCGCTGGTGTACGTCGCGGCGAGTGGCGGCTTCGTGCGCCGCGCCGAGCTGGCCGATCTCCTGTGGCCCGGCCTGGACGACGAACACGCGTACGCCAGCCTGCGGCAGGCACTGCAGCGGCTGGGTCGCGGCGCCTTCGCCGGCCTGTTGGGTCGCGATCGCATCGGTCTGTGGCTGGCCTGCGACTGCGACGTCGTCGGCTTCCGCCGGGCGGTGGCCGAGCGGCGCTGGAGCGACGCCGTCGAGGTGCACGCGGGCCCGCTGCTGCAGGGCTTCGAGCTCGACGACGCGGACGAGTTCTCGGCCTGGCTCGGCAGCGAACGCGCCGCCGTGGCCGAGGACTGGCGGCGGGCGTGCCGGGCGCTGCTGGCGGAGGCGAGCCGCGAGGGGCGCCGCGGCGACGCCCTGCGCTACGCCGACCTGGTCGTCCGGGCGGACCCGCTGGACGAGCAGGCGGTGCGAGAGGCGATGCAGGCCGCGGCGGCGGACGGCGATCCTCAAGGCGTCACGCGGCGCTACCAGGAGCTGGCGTCGCTGCTGCGGCGCGAGTGCGGCGTCGAACCCGAGTCGGAGACGCGGGCGCTGTTCGACCGCCTCGTCGCCCGGCCCGCGCCCGGGGCGGAGGCGGCGGGTTCGGTCCGGCTCCAGTCGGCTCCCCTGCGGATCGTCGGCGAGCGGCGTGGGCTCATCGGGCGCGAGCGGGCGTTGTCGGACCTGGCCGAGCGCCTACGGCAGCGCGAGGCGAGGTTGATCACGCTGCTGGGGCCGGGTGGCATCGGCAAGACCGCGCTCGCGTCGGCGCTGGTGGCCGAGCTCCGGACGGCATTTCCGGACGGGGCCGTCCTGGTCCCCCTCGAGGGCGCCGAGGGCCCGGACGCGGTGGCGGTCGCCGTCACCCATGCGACCGGCGTCCGCGTCGGATCGAGCGCGCCGGTCGGGCGCCAGCTCGTCCGTGCCCTGCAGGCACGCCGCATGCTGGTGGTCCTCGACGGCTTCGAGGCGTTCGTCGAGCAGTTGCCGTTCGTGGACGCGTTGCTGCGGGGAACGCGCGGCCTCCACCTCGTAGTCACCTCGCGCGTTCGGCTGCGGCACTCGGCGGAGGTGGTCGTCGAGGTCGATCCGCTCGTGACCCGCGTGCGTCGGCCGGCGGGCCCTGCGGCCGGCCCACCGGCGGTGAGCCCGGCCGCGCAACTCTTCCTGCGCGCCGCCGCCGGGCGCCTCCCGCTCGCCAACGTCCGGGGGTTCGACCTCGATCGCGTCGAGCGCATCGCCGAGATGCTGGGCGGGCATCCGCTGGCGATCGAGTTGGCGGCGTCGTGGGTCGACGTGCTCGGCGTCGATCTGCTCGAGGAGCAACTGCGCACCTCGTGGACGTCGCTGACGAGCGACGACGTCGATCGATCCCAACGACAGCGCGACGTCCGGGCCGTGATCGAGGAGGCCTGGCGGAAGCTCGAGCCGGCGGATCGGACCGCTTGGATGCGCCTCGCCGTCATGCCGGGCAGCCTCGAGCCCGCCGTCGCCGCCGCCGTCGGGGGCGGGGGCTGGCAGGCCCTGAGGCGGCTGCTCGACCGGGCGATTCTGCGGCATCGTGGTGCCCGTCTGGAGCTGCATGCGCTCCTCGGGCGCTACGGGCGCGAGCGGGTGGCCGAGGCGCCGGACCACGCCGACGACGCCTGGCGCGCCGCCCGGGCGGTGTGGCTCCAGCGCATGGCGCAGCAGGTGGATCCACGGAGCGGCCGCCGCACGGCGGTGCATCCCGACGACCTCGACCAGGCGGTCGGCGTGTGGCGGCGGGCCTGCGCTGACGCGGACTGGCCCACGGTGGCCCAGATGGCCGTGGGGCTGATGCGCGACCTCGATGGGCACATGCGCTGGCGGTTGGCGGCGGAGCTCCGCCAGGAGGCGGTCGATCGCCTCGTCGCTGCGGCCAGCGGCCGGGCGAGGGACGTCGCGCTCGCCCGCCTGTGGCCGGAGACGGGGCCGACGCCCTGGGCGCAGAAGGCCAACGCGGCGCGATCGCTCACGCTCGCGGAGGCCTGGGGAGACGACCTGACCCGGGGCCTGGCACACGCCAGGTTGGCGCGCGGGAACTTCACGACCGAACGCGAGGCGCACGTGCGAGAGGCCCGGGCGGCGTTCGAGCGGGCCGGCGACGACATCGAGCTGGCGAACCTACTGCACGTGCAGGGTGACCTGTCGATCTTGGCGGGCCAGCGGCACCAAGCAGGGGGCCTCCTGCAGGAGGCCTGGCGGCGGTACGAACGGCTCGGCGATGGCGGGGGCCTCGCCCACGTGCTGCTCAGCCTCGCGGAGCGCGACGCCCACACCGGCGACCTCACGGCCGCCCGCGCGCACCTGGACCGGGCAATCGTCCTGCTGGCGCGCGGCGGCGATCCGGAGCACGCGGCGCTTTCCCCGAGGCGCTGGGAGAGCGAGGCGGCCGTGGCGCGGGCGGCGGGGGACCACGAAGCGGCCGCGCGCTGCCTGGAGGCGTACGCGCGCTACGTGGGCCACGAGACCGAGGGGGGCTACCTGGAGCTGGTGCTGCGCCTCGCGCATCACGCGCGCTTCGGGTCGCCGGCCGCGACGCTCGAGGCCGCGGGCCGCCTGTTGGCGGACCCGGAGACGATGGGCGGCCGCACGATCATGCGCATGCTCGCGCTCCTGGCCGCCGCCACGGCGCACGCCCGGCTCGGCGCGCCCGATCTCGGGCTCGATCACCTGCGCGACGCGGTGCGCTTGGCCCGGCCGTGGGACGTCCCCCGCGTGGTCGCGCGCATCGCGGCCGCTTCTGCGGTGATCGCGCTGGCCCGCGGGCAGACCGCGTTCGCCGGCCGCATGGCCGAAGCCGCCCTGCGGCACCCGGCGCTGGAGTTCGAGGCGAGGCCGGACGTCGAGGCGGTGATGGCGACGCTGGCTGCCGAGGCACCCGATCCGGCGACCGTGGACGGCCACGCTTCGGCGGCCGACCTGCTCGACGCAGTGGAGGCGTGGCTGGCGCAGTGACGCCGATCGCTGCCACCGCGCGCGGCCCTTTCACGCTGGCTTCACGCTGGTTCTACGGCCCCACCCCTACCCTCGCGGTGGAGGTGAGGAAGATGACACGCATGACGCGACGCATGACCCGGTGGCTCGTGGTGCTCGTGATGCTCGTGACGGCCGGCGCTTGGGCGGGGCCGTGCATCATCTGCGCGGGAAACGGGGGCGGATGGGTTCTGAGCGACGGTGCGCAGCCCGCGGCCGTGGAGCCGTCGGCACAGATCGTCGTGTGCATCCCCTGCCGCGGCGAGCCGTACTTCATCCCTTGACGGCCGGCCCCAGCGGCTGGCACCACCTCCGTCGCGCGCGGTGGTTTCACCGCGCGCGATGACGTGCTGAGGCGAAGAAGGCGACGCGCAGCCGCAATCGGAGCGCGGCTGCGTAAGTAAGGTCGAGGCACGTGGACCGCGAGCTGACACTCCTGGGGCCACCGCGGGCCCGCGTCGGGGGTACGTGGCGACCGCTCGCCGTGACCCGGCCGAATGCGTTGCTGGCGTTCGTCGCCCTTCGGTGTGGGCCGGTGCGGCGCGACGAGTTGGCGGCCCTGCTGCTCTCGACGGCGCAGGCGCTGGCGTCGCGTCTCGGCCTGGCGTGGTCGCCGGCTGCGCCAGATGCGCCCGAAGACGACGACCTCCTGGAGCGTGTCGAGGCGCTTCTGGGCGAGGCGCAAGCTGCTTCGGCCTGACGGGCGGCGTGTCCGGCCCTTCCCTCCCGCCCTTTCACGCATGTTTCACGCTGGCTTCACTGCCCGCTTCCTAGCCTTGCGGTGGATGGAGGTTCCGACATGACACGGCACCCGCTTCGCTGGATTCTCGGTACGTCGTTCTTCGTCGTGGCGCTCGCCCTCGCCACCATGACTCTGGCCGCCGATTACCCGGGCGCCTTCTTCGACCTGGGGAACCGAAGTGGTACGGCAGTGGTGCAGGTCCCCGGTTGGTCCGATCTGATGGGCGTCCTCGAGGCCTGCGCGGTCGGGCACGACTGCACCATCACCGTCGCCCGCGGAGAGCGGACGTTCTACTGGACGGCCTACGGCCCGCTCCTCGCCCTGACCGACGCGACCGCGATCGTGGATGAGGCGGACGAGCCCGCAGAGGACGTCGGCGGTGGCGGTGGTGGCGCCTCGTACGTGGCGCCCGGCGTGCCGGCGCACAAGTTGATGCCCTGATCGCCCGACGCGGCCGTGGCCGCAGCCGACGCCGCCCACCCGTCTCGTTCGCCGTCGCGCCCGCCGACGCCTCGCCGGCGGGCGCGACGGCTCGTGTGATCGCCGGCATCAGGCCTCGCTGGCGGTGCGCCAGGGATATTCGTCCCCCCACCTCACGCTGACCTCACGCCCCGTTGCCTAGCCTCACGGCGGAGGTTGCGACATGACACGTCACACGCTTCGTTCGACCCTCGGTACGTCGTTGCTCGTGCTGGTCCTCGCTATCGCCACCGTGACGGTGGCCGCCGACTACGCGGGTGCCTACTTCGACATCGGGAACGGCGGTGACGGCGGCACCGTGGCGACCCAGGCGACGGGCTGGAGCGACCTGATGTACGCCCTCGAGGCCTGCGCGGCCGGGTCCGGCTGCGCCATCACGGTCGCCAGCGGCGACCAGATCCTCCACTGGACGGCCGAGGGCCCGCTGCTCGCCCTGGCCGACGCGAACGCGATCGTGTGCGAGGCGGCCGCCTCGGCGCAGGCCCCGGGCGGCACGCACGTCGCGGACGTCACGCCGGCGGTCGGGGCGCACAAGCTGACGCCCTGATTCCACGCTTCACGCCACGGTGGTGGTCGTACGGCCACCCTCGACCGCTCCATCGCGCGCCCGCCGGTTCCATCCCCCGGCGGGCGCGACGTCGTGCGAGGCCGGTCGTGACCCGCACCCGGTAGCCGTTTCGTTGGGTCGACGCAAGTAGGTGCAGCGCGTACGCTGGGGTCCAGCATGGACGTGGGTGTTCGGATCCTCGGTGCGCCCGAGGTGTACGCCGACGGCGCGTGGTTGCCGCTGGCACCGACGAGGCCGCATGCCGCGCTGGCCTACCTCGCCGTCCGCGGCGGCCTGGTGCGGCGCGCGGAGGTGGCGACCCTGCTGTGGCCCGATGCCGAGGCGCGCAACGCGCACGCCGCGCTGCGGCAGGTCCTCGCACGGCTCGACCATGGACCGTTCGGTGCCCTGATCGGGCGTGACCGTTCGGGGCTGTGGCTGGGTTGCGACAGCGATGCCGGCGGTTTCCGTCGGGCCGTCGCCGAGCTGCGTTGGGCCGACGCCCTCACCTTGCATGGCGGGCCGCTGCTCCAAGGCTTCGAGATCGACGACGCGGACGAGTTCGCGGCGTGGCTCGCCGGTGAGCGCGCCGCCGTCGCCCAGGACTGGGCGCGCGCCTGCCGGGCATTGCTGGCCTCGGCAGTCGCCGAGGGCCGGCACGACGAAGCGGAGCGCTATGCCGACCTGCTCGTTCGCGCGGACCCGCTCGACGAGCAGGCAGTGCGTGAGGGGATGCGGGCCGCGGCGGCGATGGGTGACCAGCGTAGCGTCGCGCGCCGCTACCAGGCGTTGGTCGCCGATCTCGAGCGCGAGGTGGGCGTGGCACCCGAGGAGGAGACGCGGGCTCTCTGGGGGCGGCTCACGACGGCAGGCGCCCCCCGCATCGGGGTCGAGCACGCGCGCGCGCCGCGAGTCGGGGACGTGCGGCCGACGGGCGAGCGTCGCGGGGTCGTCGGCCGCGAGGACGCGATCGCCGACCTGGTGGAGCGCTTGAGCGATCGCGCGACGCGGCTCGTGACGTTGCTCGGTCCGGGCGGGATCGGCAAGACGACGCTCGCCGGCGCGGTCGTCGCGGAGCTGGCTTCCGCCTTCGCCGGCGGCGCACGGATCGTGTCGCTCGAGGGCGCACGTGGGCAGGACGCGGTGGCGCTGGCGATCGCTCAGGCGTTCGACGTGACGCTGACGCCCCGGGCCCCGATCGGCCCACAGCTCGCGCGGGCTCTCGATGGCCGGCGCTCTCTGGTGGTGCTCGATGGCTTCGAGATGCATCTCGCCCAGCTGTCGACGGTCGACGAGCTCCTGCGCGCGACCTCGGACCTGCAGCTGCTGGTCACGTCGCGCGTGCGCCTCCATCATTCGCACGAGGTCGTCGTCGAGGTCGATCCGCTGGCCACGCGCGACGCTGGGCGGGGCGCGGAGGGCGCAGCGGCCGCCACGGCCGTGAGCCCAGCGGCGCAGCTGTTCCTGCGAGCCGCGGCGGCGCGCCTGTCGCTCCGCGACGTGCGGCGGCTCGACCTGACGGCCGTCGAACGCGTCACCGAGGCGTTGGGCGGTCACCCGCTGGCCATCGAGATCGCGGCCTCGTGGATCGACGTCCTGGGCGTCGCGGGCCTCGAGGCACAGGTTGGGACGTCCTGGGAGCCGCTGCACAGCGACGACGTCGACCGGTCGGAGCGCCGGCGCGACGTTCGGGCGGTGGTGCAGGAGGCCTGGGACGCCCTGGCGTCCGAGGAACGCGGCGCGTGGGCACGGCTGGCCGTCATGCCCGGCACCCTCGATCCGGCGGTCGCGGCCGAGGTGGGCGCGAGCGGCTGGCGTGCCTTGCGGCACCTGCTCGATCGCGCGGTCCTGCGGCACGACGGCGAGCGCCTCACGCTGCACCCACTGCTGGCGCGCTTCGGTCGCGAGCGGGCGCGCGCCGAGGAGATGGAGGACGCGGCCTGGGGGGCCGCGACGCAGGTGTGGCGCTCGCGCATCGCCCGCCAGGTGGACCCGCGCAGCGGGCGGCGCGTGCGCCTGCACGCGGACGACCTCGAGCAGGCGCTGGGCGCCTGGCGCTGGGCCCTCGCGGCGGGCGATTGGGCCGCCCTGGCCGACATGGCCGTCGGCCTCTGGCGGGCGTTGGACGAGCGGATGCGCGGGCGTGAGGCTGACGTCATGACGCGTGAGGCCGTCGAGCGGCTCCTCCCCGCGAGCGGCCGCGATCGTGACGTTGCGCTGGCCCGCCTGTGGCCCGAGCTGGGCGAGACGCTCTTCGCGAACAGGGCCAACGCGGCCCGCGCGCTGGAACTGGCGGTGGCCTGCGGCGACGACCTGGCGGCTGCCCTGGCCCACGGCATGATCGCGCGCGGCAACTTCACGGCCGAGCGGGCCGCGCACGTCGAGGCCGCGCGGGCCTGCTTCCAGCGCGCCGGCGACGCGGTCGGCCTCGCCGAGCTGCTGGTAGGGCAGGGCGGCGCCTCGATCCTCGCCGGCCTGCATGCGCACGCCGCGTCGCTGCTGGAGGAGGCCCGGGAGCGCTTCGAACGGTTGGCGGACGCCGACGGGCTGGCGCTGGTCTACGTGAGGCGGGGTCGTCTGTCGCTGCATCGCGGCGAGCTCGCGGCGGCCGATGCCGACCTGCAGTCGGCGCGGCGCTTGCTTGCGAGGTTCGGCGGCGGATCCGCTCTCCCCACTCTGCTCGAGGTCGAGGCTGAGCTCGCGCGGTTGGTGGGCGGCCGCGAGCGGGCGTTGGCGGCGGTGAACACGTACGTGCGGGAGTTGAGCGGGCGGGCGACCGACCCGAGCTACGGGGATCTGGTGCTGCGCACCGGCTTCCACCTGCGATTCGGGGCACCGGAGCGCCTGCTCGAGATGGCGGACCGTTGGGCGGCGCACAGGGCGACCCTTGGCGGCAACCTCACCCACCGGATGCTGGCGAGCCTGTGCCTTGCGATCGCGTACGCCCGGCTCGGCGCGCCCGAGCGGGCGGCCGCGCCGCTGACGCTGGCCATCCGCCTGGCGCGCCCGCTGGAGGTGCCGCGGATGGTCGCGGCGATCGCCGTCGCGGCCGCCACGGTCGCGGCCGCCCGTGGCGAGGGGGCCCCCGCGCGGCGCTTACTGGACCTGGCGCTGCGCCACCCCTCCCTGGAGTACGAGTGGCGATTGGACGCGGAGGCGCTGCGGGCGGCGCCGGCGGACGGTGGGCCAGTCGGCGGCGCGGACGATGATGGTGCGCCGACCGATGACGCCGCCATCCTTCACGAGATCGAGGACTGGATGGCCGGGTGGGGAGATGCGGGGGAGGGCGTGGCGCCGTAGGATCGCCCGCCTTCACCCCAGGGTCGCCGCCTCGAGGTGCCCGACGCGCCCCGCTTCCCGCCCGTGCACGTCCAGGTACGTCTGCCAGAACAGGATCCAGGGATCGAGGCGGATGAGCGCGTCGCCGTCACGCACCGCGAAGGTGAAGTGGCTGTGTTCGTGGGCGCCGACCGCGACCCCGGCGCCCCGGGCGATCTGCGTCCCGGCCGCGACCGGCCGGGACGCGGGCGTCGTCAACCGGATGACGTGGTGACAGCCGATCTCCCAGGTGCGGCCGTCGGGCCAGGTCCGAGTGCCTCGCCAACGGTTGTTGCGGTGGCCGTCGTAGACGGTCTCGAACAGTCCGTGGTCGTCGAGGTCGAAGGGTGTGAAGATGGGCGTCCCGGCGGGGTGGTTGATGTCGAGTCCCCCGTGGGCGGCGGCGCCGTAGTAGGCGCCCAGCCAGCAGTCCTCGCCGTTGTAGCAGTCGGCGATGGAGATGCCGCCGGGCGGCAGCGGGCACCACGGCACGAGCGGCTCGGGGCAGATGGGCAGCGTCGCGTCCTGCAGTGCCAGACGCGCCCGCCGGTTCGGTCGGCAGGCGCCGTGCGCCTCCTGCAGGATGCCGAAGACGTCGTCGACCGCGTCGAGCCACACGTGCAGGCCCGCGATGCGCCAGGGCTCGTAGAAGCTGCGTTGCGTCCCGATCTCGCGCCACAGGCGATGGCGCTCGCCGTCGATCTCGACGTCGGCCCAGAAGGCGAGGATCGTCTCGGCCCCCTTGGTCTCGACGAGTGGCAGGGGCAACGTCGTGCGCACGATCTCCGCGTGCGTCGCGAGCAGCCGCAGTTCGCGTGCGCTGCCGTCGGCGAGGGTGAAGCGCAGGAGGTCGCCCGGATCGAGCTCGATGGGCGTGAGGGTGGCGCTGGCTCGCCGTTCAAGGACGGTCATGGAACACGCTCCTCTCGCTCCGCGCGACGTGCGGCCAGCCACAGGAAGGCGGCCGCGGTCCATCCCTGGTGGCGTTGCCCCAAGCCGGCGCCGGTCCGCGCGTCGAAGAGCTCGTGCAACTCGCCGTCGCGGAGGAGCAGGCGGTAGAGGCGCTCCTCGGCCTCGGCCGCCTCCGCCGCGAAGTCGAGCCCCTGCAGCAGCTCGATCATCAGCAGCATGATCGGGGGCCAGGCCGGACCGCGCCACCAGCCGTCGGGCCGGAAGGTGGGCTCGTCGTACGCGACGCTGGGGAAGGGAACCGCTCCGAACAGCCGATCCGGATCGAGCAGCGTCTCCCGCACCATGGCGCGTGCGCGCTGCGGCGCGAGCGACACGCCGGCCCACAGGGGCAGGAAGGCCGCAGGCGTGAGCAGCGGTCGGCGCGTGCCGGTCTCGGCGTCGGCATCCAGGAAGAGGTTGCGCTCGGGGTCGTACAGGTGGTGCAGCAGGGCCGCGTCCAGGCGATGGGCACGCGCGGCCTGGTCGGTGGCGAGCGCCTCCTGGCCCAGGCGCTTCGCCAGGCGCGCGGCGGCGCGGAGCGACCGCAGCAGGTAGGCGTTCATGTCGAGCGCCAGGATCGAGCCGTCGTCGAGGCGCGGCGTGTCGTCCCAGCCGCTCTCGTAGGGGTCGTCGCAGCGGATGAGGCCGAAGCGGGTCCCGCGGTTCGCCAGCCACCAGCGGTGGTTGGCGACGAGCGCCGGCAGGACGCGTCGTGCGAGATCCAGGTCGCCGCGTTCCTCGACCAGGCGCTCGACGGCCCATCCGACGAGCGGCGGCTGCGAGGCGCCGGGCCGCACCCACGTCGCGGCCACGAAGTGCGGCAGCTTGCCGTCGGGTCGAACGTTGTCCGTCAGGATCTCGAGCACATCGGTGGCGAGGCTGGGCGCCATGTCCGACAGCCCGAGTGCGTGGAAGCAGGCGTCCCACAGGAAGTGCACGGGGTAGCCGCCGCGGCTCGGGTAGCTGGCCACCCGGCGGCTGCGCCGATCGGATGCTGCGGGGGTGGCGCCGCCCGTGCCGCGGGCCGGTCCCGCGAGCAGGCCGGGGGCGGCGAAGCCGTTGCTCAACAGCGCGTAGGCGGCGGTGGCCGCGAGGCGCGCGGCCGCCGGCTCGGGCTCCGGCAGGTGCCAACCGCCGAGCGCCTCGGCGAGCCAGGCGCGAGAACGCCCCAGCGCCTCGTCGAACGTGGCGGCGGCGCCGTCGAGCTGGGCGTTCACGCGGGCGTCGTCGACCTCCAGGAGCGCGACCGTCACGAGCAGACGCCAGTCGCCATCGGGCGCTGCCCGCAGCCGACCGCGCGCCTCGTCGTCGTCCCACGCGCCGTGCAGGAGGCGTGCGCCGATCGTCACCGGCAGCACGGGGTCGGGGTCGCGGGCGTCGAGCACGGGCACGCTGGCGCGGTAGCGCCGGTCCGCCCCCAGGCGCTCGACGCCCGCGAGGCGCAGCGCCGGGTCGTCGAGGAACGCCAGGCGCGCGTGGTCGACCCGGGTCGCCTCCACCAGGAAGGTGTCGACCCCGCCGAACGCCACGCGCAGCCGGCCGCCGCCCAGGTCCTGCTCGACCGTCAGCGCCCTGCGTGCGTCGGCCACCAGCCGCCCCGGCACCGCCAGGAACGGCGCGCCCAGCGCCCGTGTGACGCGGTTGAGATGGAGGTACAGGGTGGCGATACCGGGTGGTCGCGGGCGATCCTGCGGCGCCCCGCGTGCGGCCGCCGCGGGGCCCCCTGCGAAGCCCGCGCCGCTGGCCAGCCCGGGTGTGCCGTCCTCGGCGGAGCCTGCCGCGAAGCCCAGCCCGACGTTCGACCAGAACGGGCTGAACGAGGTGTCGGGGCGACCGTGGTCGAGATCGTCGCCGAGCAGCTCCACCAGGCGGTCGGCCGTGTTCGTCGACGGGGGGCCGGGCACGCTCAGTACGCCTCGATCGTCGGCCACGCGAGTTCGATCCCGTGCCGCAGCAGCTCGGTCTGGAAGTCGGCCACCTGCGCGGCGTCCTCGTGCAGGGCCTGCGGCGTCAGCCCGCGCGCCAGGCAGCGGTCGGCGAGCAGCGCGGCGACCTCGCCGACGTTCCATTCCACCGGATGCAGCCGGTACGCGCCGTTGGTGATGTGGGTGGTGCCGATGTTCTTGCAGGCGGGCAGCAGGTTCTCCAGCGATTGGGGCACGAGAGCGCCCAACGGGATCTGGAAGGGGCAGGTCGTCAGGTCGATGTAGCTGTTGCCGCCCGTGCTCGGGTGCAGGTCGATGCGGTACATGCCGATGCCGATGCTGTCGCCGAACCCGAGGGCGCCGCGGTCGCCGCGCACGGCGTGCGCGAGGTCTTGCTCGCGCACCGTGACGCGGGCGCGGACGCGGCGCGACTCGCGCACGTAGGGATCGATCGCGAGGCCGTCGGTCGTCCCGAAGGTCTCGCGGTGAAGGCGCAGTTCGGGGTAGCCCGCGCCGCCGTCGGGACGGGGCGCCTCGGTCTGCAGCCAGTACAGCAGGCTGAGGGAGAGCTGCCTGGCCTCCTCGAGGTGGCGGGCGCGGTCGGCGTCGGGCACGTCGACGATCGGCCCCAGCCAGTAATCGTTCTGCGGCCAGATCGCCAAGCTGACCTCGGGCGTGTGGACCGAGCGGTGCCGCTGCGCCACGATCCGACGGTAGCTCCAGAG
>JAABRV010000069.1 GCA_011390735.1 Trueperaceae bacterium
GGCGGCCCAGCCAACCCTGCAGGGCCCACACGAGCGCGACCAGGGCGGCGATGAGGACGATCCAGCGGGTGAGGTTGTGGGTGTGCAGCAGGGCTGCGTACATGGGCGAACCTCCGGTGCGGGCCGTCTCCCGGGGGCGCCATCGCGGCCCGCGGGGTTCGACCCCGATTCCGGCCAGCCTACCCGCTCCAAGGCCGCCGGTCGCGTCGCCGGATGCCGGGCGGGCGGCACCCCGTCGCGTTCGCACCACCGCCCGCCCACGCCCCGGCGTGGACCCACGACCCGCCGCCGGTGGCCCGCACCCGCGGTACCATCGCACGACGGAGGTGTCCCGTGGCCGTGGTGGTGGTGTCCGAGTGGATCGACGAGGCGGCGCTGGCGCGGCTGGCGGAGCGGCACGAGCTGGTCAACGACCCCCGCCTGTTCGCCGATCGGCCGCGCCTGCTCGAGGCGCTCGGCGGGGCCGAGGCCTGGGTGGTCCGCAACCAGAGCCGCGTCGACGCCGAGGCCCTGGCCGCGGCGCCGCGGCTGCGGGTCGTCGGGCGCGTGGGGGTCGGCCTCGACAACCTCGACCTGGCGGCCCTGCGCGCGGCCGACGTGGCCGTCAGCTGGGCGCCGGGCAGCAACGCCGCCAGCGTGGCCGAGTACGTCATGGGGGCCCTGCTCCACCTGTGGCGGCGCTTCGACGGCGCCACCGAACACGTCCGCGGCGGCGGCTGGGACCGGCCCGCCTTCATGGGCCACGAGGCGCTGGGACGCACCCTCGGCGTGGTCGGCCTGGGCGACATCGGCGCCCGCGTCGCCCGCCGCGCGCGCGCCTTCGGGCTCGAGGTCGTCGCCAGCGATCCGGTGCTCCACGACGCGTCCTTCGCGGTGCAGGAGCTCGGGGCGCGGCTGCTGCCCCTGCCCGACCTGCTCGAGCGCAGCGACGCCGTGACCCTGCACGTGCCGCTGGTGCCGGGCACCCGCGGCATGATCGATGCCGACGCCCTGCGGCGCATGCGGCCGGGCGCCCTGCTCGTCAACACCTCGCGGGGCGGGCTGGTCGACGAGCCGGCGCTGGCGGACGCGTTGCGCGACGGCCGGCTGGGCGGCGCGGCGCTCGACGTCCGGGCGCACGAGCCGCCGGGTCCCGACGACCCCCTCGCCGACGCGCCGCGGCTGCTGCTGACGCCGCACGTGGCCGGGATCACCGTCGAGTCCAACACGCGCGCGTCCCTGCACGTCGCCGACGAGATCCTGCGGGCGCTGCGCGGCGAGCCCCTGCGCACCCCGGTCGGCTAGCCGCCCGCCGCGGGTTCCGGCGGCACCGCGCCGGCGCGGACGCCATCACCCCAGCGCGATCGCATCGCCCGAGCGCAGCGCGTCCTCCACCGCCAGGCACAGCTCGACGGCGGCCAGCCCGTCCTCGGCGCCGGCCGGGACCGGCCCGCCGCGGCGGATGGCGTCCACGAAGGCGCGTGTCTGGTGCACGACGTCGTGGGCGTGACCCGTCGCCTGCGGCACGCCCTGGTCCTCGTCGCCGCCGCCGTGGTGCAGCACCAGGCGGACGAGCGGCTCGGGGTCGAGGTCCATCGCGCCGTGCCACAGGCCGTGCACCGACGCCTCCGAGCCGACGAGCTTGAGGTCGATCTGGTGGCCGGCGGCCGCGATCGAGCTGGTGACCAACGCCCAGCGGTCGCCGCCGTCGGCGGCGGAAGGGTCGAAGCGCAGGCGCACGTCGAGGTTCTCGAACCAGCCTGGGTGCTCGGGGCGCGACGACGACCACGCGAGCGCCTCGCGGGGCTCGCCCAGGTACCAGCGCGCCAGGTCGAGGTAGTGCACGGGCTCCTCCAGGATCGTGGAGCCGAGCCGAGCGGGGTCGGTCTTCCAGCCGCCGGTGCCGGCGCGATGGGGCCGCCGCCAGAGGTCGAGCTTGAGGTGCAGCGGCTCGCCCAGCCGGCCCTCGTCGATGAGCGCCCGCACGCGGGCGAAGAGCGCGAACACGCGCATCTCGTGCCCGACGGCGACCACCCGGTCGCTCGCGCGCGCGGCGTCGGCCACGGCCCGGGCAGCTGCGCGCGTGATGGCCATCGGCTTCTCGACCAACACGTGCTTGCCGGCCGCCAGCGCGCGCAGCGCCTGGCGCGCGTGCAGGTCGTTGGGGCTGGCGACGACGACCGCCTCGACGTCGCTCGCGAGCAGCTCGTCGAGGTCGGTCGTGGCGGGCACCCCCCACTCGGTCCGCACCCGGGCGGCGCTCGCCGCGCTGCCGGTGGCCACCGCCACCAGCTCGGCGCCGGCCGCCGCCAGCGTGGAGCGGTGCACGGCCGCCCAGCGCCCGGCGCCGACGAGACCGACGCGCACGGGTTCGGCACCGTCCCGCGGTGGCGCGCCCCCGGGCGGCGGCGCGCCGCTCGGCGGCACCCGATCGCTCACAGCACCCGCACCCCCGCCCGCGGGCGGCCGTCGATGGTCTCGTGCGGCCAGCGATCGTCCCAGGTCAGGTTGCGCAGGCCGCTCTCCTCGAGCAGGAAGGTGTCCTCGCTCTTGCCCCACGGCAGGGAAGGGTTCCAGGCGAGCGCCATGCCCGCCTGCAACCCACGGCCCTCGTCGGGCGTCGCGAGCCATTCGCGCGGCAGGTAGCCGGCCGGGCCGCCCTGGTGGTGCTCCTCCCAGGCCGCCGGCTCGCCCACGTCGGCGTAGGCGGACCGGGCGGCGGCCAGCACGTCGCGGCCGGCGGCCGCCACCCGCGAGGCGGCCAGCATCGCCGCCTCGACGCGCCACACCCTGCGCTGGGCGGCTGCGGCCCTCTCCGGGACGGCGCCGAAGGCGACGGTCCGCGACAGCGACGCGACGAGCCCGAAGCGCATGGCGCAGACGACGAGCAGGCCGAGCCCGCCGAAGGGGAGGTCGGTGGCGAGCGGGTGACGCACGCTGCCGAAGCGACGCTCGCCCGCCACCAGGGCGACCGGCAGGTCCACGCCCGCCGCACGAAGGGCGCCCTGCACGCGCGCGACCACGTCGCGCTCGGTCATGCCCGGCGCCAGGCCCCCGGCCACCTCGGTGAGCGCGCGGCTCGCGGCCGCCCCGATCGCGGCGAGCCGAGCCTGCTCGACCGGCAGCAGCGGCTGCCGCAGCTGGACGAGGTCGGCGTCGTCGTCATCGAACCAAGCGCGCCCCTGGAGCAGCCCGGCCACGCGTCGTCCGCGTGCGCCGCGGTCGTGCCAGTCCACGGCCTCGACGCGCGTGTCGGGCGGCAGCTCCTCGGCCTCGAGGCGGGCGGCCTCGATGCGGCTGGTGACGACCGTGAGCCCCTCGCGCGTGACGACCGCGTCGGCGACGGGCGCCCCCTCGCGGTGGACGCGCAGGTCGCCGCCGCCGGTGATCCAGGCGAGGTTCTCCGCCTTCTTCAGCCACACGGCGTCCGCCTCGCGGGCGTCGAGCAGCGTGCTGACGCGCGCGAGCTTGCGGCGCAGCTCGTCACGGCGGGCGTCGTCGTCGAAGCCCAGCGCCGCGGGTTCGCAGCCGAGCCGGCGGGCGGCCGCGGCCAGGACCTCGCTCACGCCGTCTCTCCGGCGTTCGGCGCCTCCTCCTGCGGGTCCGGGTCGTCCGCGACGACCTCCGCCAGCGACACGGGGCGGCGCGCGGCGACGGAGCGCAGCACCGCCAGCGAGGTCTTCAGGGCGTCGATGCCCGCCTCGACCGAGGCGATCCGCTGCTCGGCGCCGCGGGTCAACTCGGCGTGGAACTGGGCGATCTCGGCCTTCCACGCGTCGCTGCCGGAACTCCGCCAGCGCGTGACGCCGCGGCCGTCCCGCAGGGTGACGTGGTTCGGCCAGTCGACGGTCACCAGCCCGTCGGGACCGACGTAGCTGTGGCGTTCGACCGGCTCGAGCCCGCTGGGCAGGCCCCACGACACCTGGACCTGGCCGACCGAGCCGTTGGGGTAGGTGAGGGTGATCAGCGCGCTGTCGAGCGCCCGGTGGCGGATGTGCGCCACCTCGGGCTTGCCGTCGCTGAAGGTGTAGCCGAGGGCGCTCGCCTCGAGCGGCTGCCCGCCCAGCACGTGATCCCACACGAAGAACAGGTGGCAGCACATGTCGATGATGGGCCCGCCGTTCGCCATGGCGTCGTGCATCAGGCGCTTCGGGCGGATGCCCGCGGTGATCGTCGCCTGCGCCAGCAGCGGCGTGCCGGCGCGGGTGGTGACGTCGAGCAGCTGATCGAAGGCCGGGTCGAAGCGGCGCATGAAGCCGATCCGCAGCTCGCGGCCCGCCGCCACGGCGGCGTCGCGCATGGCGTACGCGTCGGAGAGCTTCAGGGCGACCGGTTTCTCGCACAGCACGTGGGCGCCCGCCTCGAGGGCGGGGATGGCGTAGTGCGCGTGGAGGAAGGTCGGCGTGCACACGCTGACCGCCTCCGGCGCGAGCGCGAGGGCCTCCGCGGCGTCGGCGAACGCCTCGGCCCCGGTCTCGGCGGCGGCCAGCTCGGCACGCGCGCGGTCGGGATCGACCACGGCGACGACGCGGGCGCCGGCCGCCGCCCAGTGCCGGGCGTGGCGCGCGCCCATGTCGCCGGCGCCGATGACGGCGACGCGGAGGGGCTCGACGGCGCTCACGACCCGTACCCCCGGTACCAGTCGGGGGAGGCGTCCGCGACGCGCGGGACGCCGCCGTAGCGGCGGTGGCGGTGCCACGGCAGGCCGCGCGCCACGATGCCGGCGAGCTGCGCGAGGTAGGGCACCGATCGCGCGCGCAGGCGCGCCTTGACGGCCTCGAGGTCGGGGTAGGCCGCGAGCGCGTCGTACCAGACGGCCCGGCCCGCGAGCACGCCGCTGGCACCCGCCTCCACCGCGAGCTCCACGTTCAGCGCGAACTCGCGGGGGCCGACGCCGGCCGACAGCAGCACCCACGGCACCGGCGAGGCGGCGTCCATCGCCGCCAGGTGGGCGCGGGCCTCGTCGAGGTCGTGCACGGGCTCGCGGGCCACGCCGTCGAGGGCGCCCGCGTGGAAGCCGTCCACGCGCTTGAGCTCGACCGGGAACTCGAGCTTCATGAGGTCGACCCGGAAGCCAGGGTCGGCGTAGCGGCGCAGCGAGCCGAGCACCCGCTCGGGCTTCGCGCGGGCGTAGGCCGCCGAGCCGGGGTCCTCGCCCGGCAGCGGGTACACGAGCAGCTCGAGGACGAACGGCAGGTCGTGCTCGGCGCAGGCGCGGCCGACGGCCTCGACGAAGGCGTCCTGGTGTGCCTGGGTGGCCTCGCCGAGGTCGGGCCGGTGCCAGGCGAGCAGCTTGACGCCCATCGCCCCGCTGCGGCGGATCTTGGCGACGCTCCAGCCCTCGATCGCGTGGGAGCGGCGCTCGCCGTCCACGAGTTCGAAGCCGTAGTCCTCCAGGGTCGAGATCAGGCCGACGCGGCCGGGCACGGCGCGCAGGTGGTGCGGATGCGTCCACACCGGGTCCATGAGGACGGCGCTGGCGTGCGGCGCGAGGACCTCCACCAGGGCGCCCTTGACGGCGGCCACCTCGTCGTAGGCGACCTGGCTCGGGTCGCGGTCGCCGTGCCGCGCCAGGGCGGCGAAGATCGGCGGGCGCTGGTCGACCGCGATCATCGTGAAGCGACCGTGGTCGTCGGCCAGCGTCGTCAGCGCGCGCAGCTTGCCGGCGCTGAGGGCGCCGTGTGGGGCGGGATCGGGGGAGCTCATGCAGGGCCTCCGGGGTGGGCGCGGGAGCGCCCGAGGTGCGTGGGGGGCGGCAGTCGGTCGGCCAGTTCGCGCGCGGTGCGCAGGTCGGGCAGGGCCGCGCGGCCCTCGCCCGCGCAGCGTAAGGCACCGACGGCGGTCGCGAGCCGGACGGCGTCGGCGACGGCGAGACCGCCGGCGACGGCGGCGGCGTAGGCGCCGTGGAAGGCGTCGCCCGCGCCGTTGGACTCGACGACGTCGACGCTCGGCGCCGCCTGCCACCAGACGTCGCGGCGGTCGTCCCACACGCAGCCCAGCGGCCCGAGGGTGACGGCGACGAGTTGCTCGGGGCGGTCGCGCAGGGCGCCGATGGCGCGGACGGCCAGCGCGACGGTGTCGTCGGCCACGTGGTCGTCCGCGGTGCCGCCCGGTCCGCCCGGGGCGTGCGCCCCGACGGCCTCCCGCCCGGCCTCCTCGCTGGCGACGAGGTGGTCGATGCGCGCCCGCAGCTCGGGGTGCCGCAGGTCACCCCAGTCGCCGACGCTGGGCACGCCATGGGCGGCCGCCCAGGCGACGGCGTGGGCCGCCAAACGCGGGTGACGCCCGTCGACCAGCACGGCGCCCACCCCCTCGAGCCCCGACCAGTCGTGGGCCGCCGGCTCGTCGGCGAGGCCGCGCCCACGGTACGGGAAGATGTAGCGCTCGCCGTCGGGCGCCACGAGCACGGCGCTGACGAACGAGCGCGCGCCCGGCGGCACGTGGCAGCCGTCGAGGTCGACGCCGGAGGCGCGCAGCTCGGCGGCGTTGGCGCGGCCGTCGTCGTCGTCGCCGTGGATGGCCCACAGCCGCGCCCGGGCGCCGAGCCGGGCGGCGGCGACGGCCGCCGTGGCCGCGGGCCCGCCGCCTTCGGCGCGGTAGCCGTCGGCGTGGGTGCGCGACACCGCCGGCGGGAAGCGCTCGACGCGCCACACGTGGTCGCGGCAGGAGAGCCCCACGCAGGCGACCGCGGGCGGCGCGATGCCCCAGCCGTCGCTCACCCCAGGCCTCCCCGCGCGCCGGCCGGTAGCGCCGTGGCGCCGAGGCGGTCGCACAGCTCGAGGAGCGCCTCGCGGCGCTCGCCGGCCGCCAGGGCCAGGTGGTGAGGGAGGCGGTGGTCGAGGATGCCGGCGACGGCGCGCTCCGCGCTCACGCGCTCGCGCGACCAGGTCAGCTCGCCCCACCAGCCGCGCACGCCGTCGAAGGAGGGATCCTGCGCCTGCAGGACGCGCCCCCCGATGACGACGGCCGCCAGGCCCGCGTCGCTCGCGGGCAGCAGGCGGAGGGCGGTGGCCGGACCGGGGGCGAGGATCTGGTCGCGCACCACGCCCACCCCGTCGCGGTTGAAGTGGGTCGTCAGGCGCGTGCCGGGCGCGGCCGCGAGGGCCCGCGGCGCGTTGCCGCAGTGCCACAGCAGCAGCGCGTCGCGTTCGCGGTCGAGGTCGGAGAGGTCGAGCAGCGCGGCGGGGGCGTCGGCGACCGCCTGCAGCACGCGCATCGAGAGCGCGCCCCAGACGTCGCCCTCGCAGGCGGCAGGGGTGCGGCGGTCGGCGGCGCGGCCCATCGCGGCGCAGGCCATGGCGCCGCAGGCGTCGGGCAGCTCGGGCCAGCAGCGCACGGCCAGCGCGTTGGCGCCGGTGTCGTGGGCCATGGCGGCCAGCGCCAGGTCGATGCGGGCGGCGCGGACGAGGTGCTCCCAGGGGGCGTCGAGCGGTTCCTCGGCGCGCCACGCCTCGGCGTGCGCCTCGGCCGCCTCGTCGTCGACGGCGGCGACGCGGTCGAACAGGTCGGCGAGGGTCCGCTCGATCACCTCGGCGCCGAGCGGCGGCGGCGGCAGGTCGAGGCCGTAGAAGCCGGGCGCCGTCCCCCCGATGGCGAGGACGCGCGCGGTCGCCAGCGCCTTCGCGCCGCGCTCGGCGGCGATCAGCGCGCGCATGCGCGCGCGCCAGGCCGAGTCGTCGGCGTCGCCGTAGCACCAGCCGACGGGACCGCGGGCGCCCCCCTTCGGGCCCTCGGCGAACGACAGGGTCATGTTGAGGCCGCACAGGCTGTTGAGCGGCAGGGGGCCGCTGACCCCGTCGGGGCCGCCCGGTTTGGCGCCGGCGGCCTCCGGCACCGCCCACAGCACGACGCGTGGGGCGGCGGCGAGCAGCGGCGCCAGCAGGTCGCCCGTGGCGAAGGTCGCGTGCTGCACGACCAGCAGGTCGAGCCCGAGCGCCTCAAGCCGGCGCCCGGCCGCGACCGCCTCGGCGGCGTCGCGCACGGCACCCTCGTCGCCGACGAGGTCCGCGCCCTCGCCCGGGGCCAGCGCCGCGAGGGCCTCGCGCGCCCGCTGGGCGACGGCGCCGCCGTCGCCCTTGAACGCCGGCCGCACGACGGCCACGAAGCCGAGTCTCAGTGGTGTCATCCCTTCACCCCCCCGGCCGTCAGGCCGGCGATGATCTTCTGCTGGAAGAGCAGGATCAGCGCCACCAGGGGCAGCACCCCGACGGTGATCGCCGCGCTGATGGTGGCCCAGGGGAAGGCGAACTCGCCCTGGTACATCGTGATCCCGACCGGCACCGTGCGCATGGTCTGCGCGGTGTTGAAGGTCAGCGCCAGCAGGAACTCGTTCCACGAGTTGACGAAGATGATGATCGCCGCGGTCACGACGCCGGGCGCCGAGACCGGCGCGATCACCTTGAAGAGCGCCTCCACCCGGGTGCAGCCGTCGACCAGCGCGGCGCTCTCGAGGTCGCGCGGGATCAGCTGGAAGAAGCTGGTCAGGATGAGCGTGGCGATGGGCAGCGACAGCGCCACGTAGGGGATGATCAGCGCCCAGTAGGTGTTGAGCAGGTTGGGCGTGCGCACCTCGGTCGGCATGAAGGTCATGCCGACGTCGTGCAGGAACGCCACCAGGGGCGACAGCAGGGGGACGTCCATGCCGAGGAACATGCGGTAGAGCGGCACCAGCAGCACCAGCGCGGGGAACATGCTGGTCATGACGATGCCGGTCAGCAGGGTTCGGCGGTACGGCATGTTCAGGCGGCCGAGCGCGTAGCCGGCGAGGGCGGCGACGAGCACGCAGATGACGGTCGCCGAGATCGACACGACCGCGGAGTTGAGCATGAAGCGGGCGAAGGGCAGCTGGTCGAACACCTGGACGTAGTTCTGGAAGGTGATCGCCTCGGGCCAGTAGGTGATCGGCACGCGGATGAGCTCGTTCTCGTCCTTCAGCGAGGTGAGCATCATCCACACGAGCGGGAAGGTGCCGTTGATGACCAGCAGCGCGGTGCCCACGACGACGGCGACGCGCATCGGGAATCCTTGGCGTTGCCGTCGCATCAGTCGTCCGCGTAGATCCACCGCAGGTAGAGCACGGTGATGGCGAGGCTCATGACGAAGAGCGCGACGGCCAGGGCCGCCGCGTAGCCGAGGTTGAGGCTGTTGGTCGTGTTCGACACGTAGATGCCGAGCGTCTCGAGGGCGCGCCCGGGGCCGCCCTGCGTCATGGCGTAGGGGATGTCGAACGTCTGGATCGCCGTCAGCGTGCGGAAGATCAGCGCGACGGCGATCGACGGCCGCAGCAGCGGCAGGGTGATCGCCCAGAACCGCTGCAGGCGGCTGGCGCCGTCGACCATGGCGGCCTCGTACAGGCTCTCGTCGATCGACTGCAGGCCGGCGAGCAGGATGAGCCCGACGAACGCCGAGGTGGCCCAGACGATCGTGATGTTGGCGGCCCACATCGCGGGCTCGGCGCGCGACAGCCACAGCGGCCCCGCGATGCCGGCGCGCCCGAGCAGGTCGTTGACCACGCCGTTGGTGTAGTTGAAGAGCCAGGCGAACATGACGCCCACCAGCACGCGCGGCATCGCCCAGGGGATCAGCAGCGCGATGCGCACCAGCCAGCGCCAGCGCGACTCGACGTTGGCCAGGAGCGCCAGCGGCAGGCCGACGAGGAACGACCCGGCGACGCTGGCGACCGTGATCAGCAGGGTGATCGAGAAGGCGTTCCAGAAGCGGGCGTCGTTCCAGCGCCCCGCCTCGCCGGGGTGGTAGCCCATCCACAGGCCGGCGACGAGCACGACGATGACGGTCCAGATCAGTGCCGTCGGGCGCCGCAGCACGCCGCGGGCGGCGCCCCACCAGAGTCCGGCGGCGCCCGCGAAGGCGAGCAGCCGCCAGCCGAGGAGGTGGCGCGCGTCCCAGGTCATGTCGCTGCCCCACAGCATCCGCTGGTAGTGCTCGAACCCGATGAACGGGCGCCCGCGGGCGGGGACGTTGAGGCGCTCGAAGTGCAGCGACTGCCACAGCACCTGGGCGATCGGCCAGAACATGACCAGCGCCAGCACCAGCGCGGCCGGGATCAGCAGGATGAGGCCGAGCTGGGCCTCGGTCGGGTTGCCCGTGCGCAGCCGGCGCCAGAAGCCGGGTCTGCGGTAGGCGTGGGGCGTGGTGAGGGCCAAGGGGAGACCGTCCTTGTGAAGATAGGGTGCGCCGGCCGACACTGTCGGCCGGCGCCATGGGACCATCAGCCGAGGGTCAGAAGTCGAGCGCCTCCTCGACGCCGCGTTGCATCTCCTGCAGCGCCTCGTCGGCGCTCAGCTGGCGGGCGAAGAAGGCGTTCATCGGGTACCGGATGGCCTCGGAGACGTCGTTGTAGAACGGCGTCACGGGTCGCGAACGGGCGTTCACGATGACGTCGTAGAAGTCGCCGAAGTGCGGGGCGGCGGTGAGGACGGCCGGATCGGTGTAGAGCGACTCGCGGGCCGGGATGTTGGACGCCTCGACGGCGAGCACGCGCTGGCTGTCGGGGCTGGCCAGGTACTCGAGCAGGCGCCAGGCGGCGTCCTTGTTCTCGCTGTAGGGGTTGATCGCCCACTGCCAGCCGCCGATGCAGGTGGCGGAGTCGAAGCCCTCGAACGCCGGCAGCGGCGCGACGCCGACCTTGCCCGCGACGACGGTGTCCTGCGGGCTGTTGCCCTGGAAGTGCGCCCAGGCGTAGCCCCAGTTCAGCATGAAGACGACGTTGCCGGCCTGGAACTGCTGGCGCGAGAGGTCGGTCGACATCTCGGCGATGTTGGGCACGGTGATGCCGCTGGCCAGCGTGTCCTCGTACCAGGCCATGGTGCGCTGCGCCTCGGGGGTGACGAGCGTGACGTTGCCGTCCTCGTCGACCCAGTTGCCGCCGGCGGACCACAGCACCTCCAGGAAGGTGCAGATCGTGCCCTCCCCCTGGAAACCCTGGTAGTTGAAGCCCTGCAGGTTGGGGTCGCCCTCCTGCTGCTGGATCGTCAGCGCCATCGACTTGAGCTCTTCCCAGGTGGTGGGCGGCTCGAAGCCGTACTTCTCCAGCAGGTCGGCGCGGTAGTAGAGGAACTGGGCGTCGGTGAAGGCCGGCAGCGCGTAGAGCGTGCCGTCGACCAGGTTGGCCTCGATGGGGCCCGGAAGGAAGTCCTCGAGGTAGGCCATCATCGCGGCCTCGGAGTCGAAGAAGTGGTTGAGCGGCTCGGCCCAGCCCGAGGCGGCGTACTGCGCGGGGCGCACGACGTCGATGAGGAAGATGTCGAGTTCGCCGCTGCGGCTGGTGAGCACGGTGTTGAGGTACTGCTGCTGGACGTCGCTGGTGGCGCCGCCGACCTCGAAGGTCGCGACGATGTCGGGGTTCTCGGCGTTGAACTGCTCGAGGAGCGGGCCGATGACGTCGGGGCGCTGCTGGCCGCCGATGAACACCTTGAGGGGCGTCTGGGCCAGGCCGCTCGCCACGAGGGCGAGGGCGGCGATGAGTGCGAGGGTGCGGCGCATGGGGCCTCCTTGGGGAATGGGGTGGGCGGCGGGTTGGCAACGGTCGTCGTTCGCGGGTCACACCTCCTGCTCAGGGCGCCGGGCCGACGGAGCGGCGCGGGACGAAGGCCGAGGTCAGCGTGGGCGAGACGGTGGAGGAGGTGACGCCGAGGCGCCGCGCGAGCCGCGCCATGGCGGCGGCGCCCAGCTCGCGGGCGCACTGCCGGACGCTGGCGAGGCCCGCCCAGCGCGCGGCGGGGACGTCGTCGAAGCCGACCAGCGAGACGTCGTCGGGCGCCTCGAGGCCGAGCTCGCGCAGCGCGTCCCAGGCGCCGAGCGCCATGAGGTCGTTGCCGGCGATCAGGACGGTGGCGGCCCCGCGCCCGAGGCGCCCGCTGCGAGCCAGCGCGCGCGTCGCGCGGCCGGCGTCCTCGAAGCCGTCGTTGGCCGCGACGACGTCGTCGCGGGCCACGGCGATGCCGG
>JAABRV010000006.1 GCA_011390735.1 Trueperaceae bacterium
TCTCGCCGTCGGAGCGCTCGGCCAGGGCGGCGAGCAGCGCCGGCGTCACGCCCTTACCGCGCACGCCGCGCGCGCGGGCGTCCGCGAGGGCGGCCTCCACCCAGCCGCGCAGGGTCGCCGGGTCGAGCCCATCGACCACCGGTTGGCTGACGAGCATCCCGCCCGGCAGGCCCAGGGTGCGGTGGGCCCGGAAGGCGGCGGCGAGTTCGGCGACCGTCTCGACGCGGGCGGGTAGCGGCAGGTCGGTCTCGCCGACGTGGAAGCCGGCCAGGTGATCGCTGCGCCAGCCGACGACCGGCACGCCCAGGGTCTCGAGCCGCTCCAGCGTCGCCGCCGCGTCCAGCACGCTCTTGGGGCCGGCCGAGACGGTGACGACCGGGTAGCGTGACAGCGCCGCGAGGTCGGCGGACTCGTCGTACGCCTCGCGGTGGACGCCGCCGATGCCGCCGGTGGCGAAGGCCTCGATGCCGGCCGCGGCGGCGGCGTGCAGGGTGGTGGCGACGGTGGTGCCGGCGCAGCCGCCGCGCGCCACGATGGCGCCGAGGTTCCAGGGCGACGCCTTGTCGACCGCCTCCGTGGCCAGGCGCTCGAGCTCTCCGGCGTCGAGGCCGACGCGCAGCCGCCCGTCCACGACGCCGACGGTGGCCGGCAGCGCGTCGCCCTCGGCCACCACGCGCTCCAGCCGGAGCGCCAGCTCCAGGTTGGCCGGCCGCGGCAGCCCGTGCGTCAGCACCGTCGACTCCAGCGCGACGACCGGGCGGCCGGCGCGGAGCGCCTCGGCGACGTGTGGGGCGAGGTCGATCACGGGCGCAGCATACCCCCTACCCCGGCGCGCCGCCGCCGCGTGGACGGCCCGAGCCGCCGGCCCCCGCGAGGGCGCCCGGCGGCGCAGCCACGGTGGCGGTCGCGGGGTGACGGACCCCGTCCTGGCCGACGCGGCGGTCGGCTGGGGGCGTGCTAGGCTCCGGCCGTGGAGGTCGACGTCGGATCCTGGTGGCCGGTGATCTCGCAGCTCGGCGTCGGCGGCGTCGCCGGCTTCGCGGTCGGCTACGCGCTGAAGAAGGTCGGCAAGCTGCTGGCGGTCGCGGTCGGGCTGCTCTTCGTGGTCGTGCAGCTGCTCGCCTACCAAGGGTTCCTCACGGTGAACTGGGGCGAGGTCGAGGCGCGCGTCGATCCGCTGCTGCGCACCGACTCGCTCGGGGGCGCGTGGGAGAGCCTGGTGGCCATCCTGACGCACAACCTCCTGTTCGCGGGCGCCTTCGTGCCCGGGCTGATCTGGGGGCTGCGGCGCGGCTGACCGGCCTGCGGGCGCCCGCTGCGCCGAGGACGGGCGGGGATGGCGCCGAGGACGGACGCCCGCGGCGCCGGGAACCTGAGTCTCGCTCGCTCAACCTCCTTGACAACCAGTGGCCCGCTGACCTAGCATGACGGCAGTTGGCACTCGCGCCTCGCGAGTGCTAATCCATGTGAGCCCCGACAGGGGCGACATCCCACAACGGAGGACCCATGCAGCTCAAACCCATCGGTGACAAGGTCGTCGTCGAGGTCATCGACGAGCCCCAGACCACGGCGTCCGGCATCGTGCTGCCCGACAGCGCCAAGGAGAAGAGCCAGCGCGGCAAGGTCGTCGCGGTCGGCAGCGGCAAGCTGCTCGACAGCGGCGAGCGCATCGCCCTCGAGGTCAAGGTGGGCGACACGATCGTCTTCGCCAAGTACGGCGGCACCGAGATCGACCTCGACGGCAAGGACCTGATGATCCTCAGCGAGCGCGACATCCACGCGATCGTCGAATAAGGACGGAACCCCCATGGCCAAAGAACTCGTCTTCAAAGAAGAAGCCCGTCGCGCGCTGGAGCGCGGCGTCAACGCCGTCGCCAACGCCGTCAAGGTCACGCTCGGTCCCAAGGGCCGCAACGTCGTCCTCGAGAAGAAGTTCGGCAGCCCGACGATCACCAAGGACGGCGTCACCGTCGCCAAGGACATCGAGCTCTCCGATCCCCTCGAGAACATCGGCGCCAAGCTGCTGATCGAGATCGCCAGCAAGACGAACGACATCACGGGCGACGGCACCACCACCGCCACCGTGCTCGGCCAGGCCATCGTCCGCGAGGGCCTGCGCAACGTCGCCGCCGGGGCCAACCCGCTCGCCCTCAAGCGCGGCATCGACCGGGCCGTCGAGGCGGCCGTCGCCGAGATCGCCAAGATGTCCAAGCCGGTCGAGGACAGCAAGGCCGTCGCCGAGGTCGCGTCGATCTCCGCCAACGAAGCGGCCGTCGGCCAACTGATCGCGGACGCGATGGACAAGGTCGGCCGCGACGGGGTCATCACGGTCGAGGAGTCCAAGTCGCTCGACACCGAGCTCGACGTCGTCGAGGGCATGCAGTTCGACAAGGGCTACATCTCGCCCTACTTCATCACCGATTCCGACACGATGGAGGCCGTCCTCGAGGACGCCTACCTGCTGATCCACGAGAAGAAGATCAGCGCCCTGAAGGACCTCCTGCCGGTGCTCGAGCAGGTGGCGCAGACCGGCAAGCCGCTGCTGATCATCGCCGAGGACATCGAGGGCGAGGCGCTGGCGACGCTGGTGGTCAACAAGCTGCGCGGCACGCTGAACATCGCCGCGGTGAAGGCCCCCGGCTTCGGCGACCGCCGCAAGGAGATGCTCAAGGACATCGCGGCCGTCACCGGCGGCGAGGTCATCAGCGAGGAGCTCGGCCACAAGCTCGACAACACCCGCATCACCCAGCTCGGTCGCGCCAAGCGCGTCCGCATCAGCAAGGACGAGACGACGATCATCGAGGGCCAAGGCGACAGCGCCGTCATCGAGTCGCGCGTCAAGGCGATCCGCTCGGAGATCGAGTCGACCGACAGCGACTACGCCCGCGAGAAGCTGCAGGAGCGCCTGGCCAAGCTGGCCGGCGGTGTCGCGGTCATCCGCGTCGGTGCGGCCACCGAGACGGAGCTCAAGGAGAAGAAGCACCGCTTCGAGGACGCGCTCTCCACGGCCCGCTCGGCCGTCGAGGAGGGCATCGTCTCGGGTGGCGGGGTCAGCCTGATCTACGCGATCAGCGCCGTCCAGAAGGTCGCCGACACGCTCGAGGGCGACGAGCGCACCGGGGCGCGCATCCTCATTCGTGCGCTCGAGGAGCCGGCCCGCCAGATCGCCGCCAACGCCGGCGCCGAGGGCTCGGTCGTGGTCAACGCCATCAAGAACAACAACGACGGCCAGTACGGCTACAACGCGGCCACCGACGAGTACGTGCCCGACATGTTCGCGGCCGGCATCGTCGACCCGGCGAAGGTCACCCGCACCGCCCTGCAGAACGCGGCCTCGATCGCCGCCCTGCTGCTGACGACGGAGGCCGTCATCGCCGACAAGCCTGAGAAGGAAGACAAGACGCCCCCGATGCCGGGCGGCGACATGGGCGGGATGGACTTCTGATCTCGGCCTGAACGTGTGTGACGGCCGCACGCGGCCGTCACCTGCGAGAGGGGGCCCCGGGCGCAAAGCTCGGGGCCCCTTCTCGCAGGTGGTCGCACGGCGGGCGCGCGCCGGCGGGCGCCCGGCGGGTCAGTCCGCCGAAGCCTCCTCGACCAGCAGCGAGCGCCCGGTCATCGGCGCGGGCTGCTCGATCCCCAGCAGCGCCAGGATCGTGGGGGCGACGTCGCCGAGCACGCCGCCCTCGCGCAGCGTCATGCCCGCCGGCCCGCCGACGAGCACGCAGGGCACGGGGTTGGTGGTGTGCGCCGTATGCGGCCCGCCGTCTTCGGCGATCATCTGTTCGGCGTTCCCATGGTCGGCCACGACGAGCGCCGCGCCGTCGCGGGTGGCGAGGGCCGCCAGCACTTCGCCGAGGCCGGCGTCGGCGGCCTCGCAGGCCCGCACCGCCGCCTCGAACACGCCGGTGTGACCCACCATGTCGGGGTTGGCGAAGTTGATCAGCACGAACGCGTCGTCGCCCTCGGCGATCCGCCGGGCGCAGGCCGCGGCGAGGGCCGGCGCGCTCATCTCCGGCTGCAGGTCGTAGGTCGCGACCTTCGGCGAGGGCTCGAGGTGGCGCGACTCGCCCGCGTAAGGGGTCTCGTTCTTCGCGTTGAAGAAGTACGTGACGTGCGGGTACTTCTCGGTCTCGGCCGCGTGATGCTGTTGCAGTCCTGCGCTGGCGACGACCTCGGCCAGCGGCTCGTCGATCGGGGGCAGCTCGAGCGCGAACGGCGCGTCGAGCGCGGCGTCGAGCTGCATGATCGAGGCGAAGCGCACCGCGGGGACGCGCCCGCGGTCGAAGCCCTCCCAGTCGGGGCCGCCGAGGAAGGCGTGGGCCATCTGCCGCGCGCGGTCGGCGCGAAAGTTGAACATGAAGACGCCATCGCCGTCGTCGATCGTGGCGGGTGACTCGTCCGCCGCCGCGACGACGGTGGCGGTGACGAACTCGTCGGTCTCGCCGCGCGCGTAGGCCGCCTCGATCGCCTCGCCGGCGCTCGCCGCGCGGTGCACCCCGCGACCGTGGACCATGGCCTCCCACGCCTGCCGGGTGCGCTCCCAGCGCCGGTCGCGGTCCATCGCGTAGTAGCGCCCGATCACGGTGCGGACGCGCGCGGGGCGACCGAGCTCCGCGATCGCGGCCTCCAGCTCGGCGAGGTAGCCGCGCCCGCCGTCGGGCGCGGTGTCGCGGCCGTCGGTGAAGGCGTGGACCGCGATGCGTTCGACCCCGAGTCGCCCCGCGATGTCGATCAGCGCGATCAGGTGCGGCAGGTCGGAGTGGACGCCGCCGTCCGACACGAGGCCGAGCAGGTGGAGCGTGCCGCCGTCGGCGGCAACGCTGCGGCAGAGCTCGGCCAGGACCGGGTTGCGCGCCAGGCTGCCGTCGTCGATGCGGTCCTGGACGAAGGAGAGCGACTGGGGGACGACCCGGCCGGCGCCGAGGTTGAGATGGCCGACCTCGCTGTTGCCCATCTGGCCGGCCGGGAGGCCGACGGCGGGTCCCGACGCCTCGAGCGTGGTGCGGGGCCCGGCCGACCAGATGCGGTCGAAGACGGGGGTGTGAGCGGCGGCGACGGCGTTGCCGGGACCGGGCTCGGCGAGGCCGAAGCCATCGAGGACGACGAGGACGACGGGACGGGTCATGGGACCTCCGGGGATCGGCGGCGGAGCCGGCCGAGGGCGCGCAGGGCGCGCGGGTCGACGCCGTCGCGTGCGGGATCGACGTCATCGAGATCGATGGCTTCCAGGCGGGCGTTCGGCGGTGTGCCCGCGGTCGGGTCGTCGCCGGGACCGGGCGCCGCGCCCCGGTGCAGGGTCACCGCGCCGCGGTGCAGGGCCACCGCGCAGCGGACGGCCGCCTCGAGGGCAGCGAGCTGGGTCGTGTCGGCGAGCGCGCGCGGCAGCAGGTCCTGGATGAGCGCGCGCACACGGCCGCGGGCGAGCCACAGGGCGACGCGCCGCTCGTCGTCGGTGAGCGCCGGGGTGGCGGACCCGGGGGCGACCGCCAGCCGTGCGGCGGCGTCCGCCACCTTCTGCAGCGACGCCTGCCGGCGGCACGTCGCGCAGCGCGTCGCGCCGTCCGGGGCCGGGTCGGGCTCGGTCAGGGCGCCACAGACGTCGCACGGGCGCCAGCCCGCGGCACGACGGCGCGCACGCAGGCCCGCCAGGGCGCGACCGGTCGCGGCCGCGGCGGGCACCAGCTCGTCGGGCAGCCCCAGCGCCGCCTGCTCCAGCTGGCGCAGCTCGTCGGGGTCGGGCGGCGGTGGCGGGGGCGGGGCCGGCGCCTCCGCCGGCGCGACGCGCCCGACGCGGAAGCGCAGGTCCCGCACGGTCGGCTCCGGCAGGCGGCCGCGGTACGCCTCGAGGATGCGGTGCCGCTGCAGGCCCAGGTGCATCGCCGTCTCGGCGTCGGCGACCTCGACGATCAGCGTGCCGTTCTGGAAGGCGACCGCGGTCGCGAAGCGCGCCACGTCGTCGCCGACGATCCGCGGCCAGGCCAGCACCGCCTCGGCGCGCCGCACCCCACGGACCCAGCCGCCGCGGCGCATCGCGGCGTCGAGCCAGGCGGTCACGTGGCCTTCACGCATCGTCGACCTCGAGTCGCCCGCCGGCGATGCGCCACACCCGGTCGGCGTCGGGCGGGGGCTCGGTGCCCGTGACCAGGGCCTGCGGCGTGCGGCGCGCCAGCGCCATGAGGTAGGCGCGCCGGTCGACGTCGAGTTCGGCCGAGACGTCGTCGATCAGCAGCACGGGCGGCGTCCCGTGCCGCTCCTCCAGCAGCGCGAACTCGGCGACCCGCAGGGCGAGGGCGGCGGTGCGGGCCTCGCCCCGCGAGCCGAAGGCGCGCACGTCGTGTTCGTCGAGCGCCAGCTCGAGGTCGTCGCGGTGCGGGCCCACCACGGTCGCGGCGCGGGCGCGCTCCTCGTCGCGGGTGGCCGCCAGCGCCGCGAGCAGCGCCTCGCCGCCGGCGGCGCGCCGCAGCGTCAGCGATAGACGTTTCCCGTCGCCGGCGACGTCCGCGTACGCCTGCCCCGCGATCGGCGCGAGGCGCGTCAGCGCACGCCGCCTCAGCGCGTCGATCTCGTCGCCGAGCTCGGCGAAGCGGGCGTCCCAGACCGGCAGGGTGGCGTCGGCGCCGGAACGCTTCAGGACGGCGTTCCGCTGCTCCACGACGCGATGATACCCGCGCAGCATCAGCGCGTAGCGCAGGGAGAGCCGGGCGAGCAGGTCGTCGAGGAAGCCGCGCCGCAGGGCCGGCGGGCCGTGGACGAGGTCGGCGTCCTCCGGGGCGATGCGCACCGCGCCGCCGAGGCGGGCGACGTCGGCCGAGCGCACGGCCTGCCCGTCGAGGCGCACGGCCTTGCGCCCCGCGCTCAGCCCCACCTCGACGGTGTGTCGCTCGTCGCCCACCTGCAGCGCGACGCCGACGAAGCCCTCGCTCTCGCCGAAGCGCAGCGATTGCGCCACCGTGCCGCTCGGCAGCGACGCGGTGCAGCCGAGGTAGACGGCGTCGACGAGGTTCGACTTGCCGGCCGCGTTGCGGCCGACGACGCAGGTGACGCCGTCGGGCAGGCGGACGTCGGCGGTCGTCAGGTTGCGGAAATGGAGCTGCCTCAGGGCGCGGACGCGCACCCGGCGAGTCTACCCGCTGGGCCCGGGGCCCACGGGGACGCTGCGGACCGCTGCGGGCGCCGAGCGTAGGCCACAACTCGGAACGGTTCCGAGGACGTGCTAGATTGCGGCATGACCGACCACGACGTTGCCCGGCTGCGGCGCGACTTCCCGATCCTCGAGCGGCGCGTCAACGACCGTCCCCTGGTCTACCTCGACAGCGCCGCGTCGGCGCAGGCGCCGCGCCAGGTGCTCGAGGCCGTCGACCGCTACCGCCGACACCACCACGCGAACGTGCACCGCGGAGCCCACACGCTCTCCGCGGAGGCCACCGAGATGTACGAGGGCGCCCGCGCCCGCGTCGCCCGCTTCCTGCGGGCCGGCGACCCCCGGGGGGTCGTGTTCACCCGCAACGCCACCGAGGCGATCAACCTCGTGGCGCACGCCTACGGCCGTCACCGCCTGCGCGAGGGCGACGAGATCGTCGTCACCGTCGCGGAGCACCACGCCAACCTGGTGCCCTGGCACCTGCTCGCGGCCGAGCGCGGCGCGATCGTGCGCGGCGTGCCCCTCGGCGCCGA
Organism: Trueperaceae bacterium; assembly: GCA_011390735.1. GTDB lineage: Bacteria > Deinococcota > Deinococci > Deinococcales > Trueperaceae > JAABTL01. The sequence continues at coordinate 7,678 of JAABRV010000006.1, forward strand.
CTTCCGCGTCGACCACGACGCGCTCACCGCGGCCATCGGCGAACGCACGAAGATCGTCGCGACCTACCACGTCTCCAACGTCCTCGGGAACCTGCAGCCGCTGCGGGCCGTGGCGGACGCCGCCCACGCGGTCGGCGCCCTGTTCGTCGTCGACGGGGCGCAGGCGGCCCCGCACGTCCCGATCGACGTCGCCGCGCTCGGCGCGGACGCGTACGCCTTCTCGGGGCACAAGGTCGGCGGACCGACCGGCATCGGCGCCCTGTGGATGCGTCCCGAGGTGCTCGAGACGCTGCCGCCGTTCCTCGGCGGCGGCGAGATGATCCGCCGCGTCGAGGTCGACCGCAGCACCTACGCCGACATCCCCATGCGCTTCGAGGCCGGCACGCCGGCGATCGCCGAGGCGATCGGCCTGGCGGCGGCGCTGGACTACCTCGATGACGTCGGCCTGGAGGCGATCTGGGAACACGACCGCGCCCTGGCGAGGTACGCGTTGGCGCGGCTGGCCGAGCTGGACGGCGTCACGACCTACGGCCCGGTGGGCCCCGATCGCGGCGGCATCGTCCCGTTCAACGTCGACGGCGTGCACCCGCACGACGTCGCGAGCTTCCTGGACGCGGAGGGCATCGCCGTCCGCGCCGGCCACCACTGCGCGCAGCCGCTGATGCGCGCCCTCGGCGTCGACGCCACCGCGCGGGCGAGCTTCTGGCTGTACACCACCGAGGCGGAGGTCGACGCCTTCGTCGACGCCGTCACCCGCTCCCGCGCGTTCTTCGCGCCGCTGACGGTCGCGCCGTGACCGCGCTCGCCCAGATGTACCAGGCGGCCATCCTCGAGCACGCCCGCCGGACCCGCCACCGTGGCGTCCTCGACCCGGCCGACGCCCGGCAGGAGGGCGTCAACCCGTCGTGCGGCGACGAGCTGCTGCTCACGTTGCGGTTCGGCGACGACACCGTGAGCGAGGTGCGCTACGAGGGCAAGGGCTGCGCCATCTCGCAGGCCTCGGCGTCGCTGATGGCGGAGGCGATCGAGGGCCTCGGCCGCGACGAGGTGGAGGCGCTGATCGGCCACGTCAAGGCGATGATCCATGGCGAGGGCCTGCACCCCGACCTGGGCGAGCTGGCGGTCCTCGAGGGCGTGCGCCGGCTGCCGGCGCGCGTGAAGTGCGCGGCGTTGGCGTGGACCACGCTCGAGGCGGCCTTGCGGACGCATCCGGCGGCCGATCGCTCGGCCGCCGAGGCGGACGGTGAGGCGGGCGCCGACGCCGGCGCCCGCGAACCGGACGGGGCCTAGCCCGGGACGTCCTCCTCGCCGATCGCCCAAGCGTCGTCGGCGAGGTCGTCGCGGCGGGCGCCGGTGGCCGGGCGATGCGTGCCCTGGGCCGGATCGAGGGCGCGCAAGAAGCCGGTGAGTTGCCCCCGGAGCTGTTCGCGCACGATGGCCTGCGAGTGCTCGAGCCGCGCGAGTTCCGCGTGCGCCGCGGCCACCTCCGCGTCCGCCTCGCGGCGCATGGCGTCCGCCTGCGCCCGCGCCTCGGCCTCGATGAGGCGCGCCGCCTCGCGGGCGTTGTCCTTCATCGCCGTAGCGATCCGCTCCGCCGCGATGACGGCCCGCTGCAGCTCCGCCTCCGCCTCCCGCAGTTGGGCGATCTGCTCGTCGCGCTCGGCGATCTCGTCCCGCAGATGCCGGATCTCCCGCAGACTGCGCTCGCGCTCCGCGGCCACCCGCTCCAGCAGGGCCCGGACGGCGCCCGCGCGGTAGCCGAAGAGCGCACGCTCGAAGGTCGCGTGTTCGATGTCGAGCGGCGTCAGGGTCATCGGTCCACCTCGACCGGGCGCGGATCCTCGACCGTCGCCCCGGCGAACAGCGCGCTGCCGACCCGGATCCAGGTGGCCCCCTCCTCGATCGCGACCTCGAAGTCGCCGCTCATGCCCATCGACGTCCTGCCGCCCGCGTGCCGCTCCGCCAGTTCGCGCAGGGCACGGAAGACGGGTCGGGCGCGCTCCGGATCCGGGTCGTACGGTGCCATCGTCATCAGCCCCTCGAGTCGGACGTGCGGCGCGTCGCGCACCCGGGCGACGAGGTCCGCGAGGCCGGCGGGGTCGACGCCGTGCTTGGCGCTCTCGCCCGCGACGTTGACCTGCAGCAGGACGGGGAAGACGTGGCCGTGCCGCCCGCCGTCCGCCTCGAGCGCGTCGATCAGGCGCGCCGAGTCGACGCCGTGCAGCAGCGCGAAGCCCCGGCAGTAGCGGACCTTGTTCGTCTGCAGGTGGCCCACGAGGTGCCACTCGACGTCGGGGCCGAGCGCCTCGGCCTTGGGCCGCCACTCCTGCACACGGCTCTCGCCCAGCACCCGGTGTCCGCGATCGAGCACGGCCGCGCGCACCGCCTCGGCGTCGTGCCCCTTGGTGACGGCCACCAGCCGCACCTCGCCGGGGTCGCGAGCGGCCCGCGCGCAGGCGCGATCGATGCGTTCACGGACGTCGGCCAGCATCGCGCTCAGAGCTCGGCGAGCAGCGCCCGAACGAGGGCTTGGAAACGTTCGCCGGCGAGGTTCGCCACTCGCAGCACCTCGTCGCCGGTCGCGTGCTCGCGGCCATCCGGCAGGGCCATGTCGGTGACCACCGACAGGCCCAGGACGCGCATCCCGAGCGACCTGGCCACCGTCACCTCATGGACGGTCGACATGCCGATCGCGTCGGCGCCCCACGCCCGGAAGGCGCGCAGCTCCGCGCGGGTCGCGTACGCCGGCCCGGCGATCGCCAGGTAGACGCCCTCGCGGAGTCGCAGGTCGAGCCGCCGGGCGGCGGCGCGGGCGGCCTCGAGGTACGCCTCGTCGTAGGCGTCGAAGGTGACGGGGAAGCGCGGCCCCACGCCGTCCGCCGGTCCCGTCAGGGCGTGGTCGAAGGTGTGGTTGATGAAGTCGAGCTGCAGCATGAGGTCACCGGCACGCCAGTGCGGATCGAGGCCGCCGCAGGCGTTCGTCACCACCAGCCGCTCGGCGCCGAGCGCGTGGAGCACCCGGACGGGGAAGGCGCAGGTGCTGGCGGGGTGGCCCTCGTAGGCGTGCAGGCGCCCCTGCAGCAGGGCGACGCGGCGCCCCGAGAGCCGGCCGAGCACGAAGCGGCCCGCGTGCCCGGGCGCGGTCGAGGCCGGCATCCCCGGCACCTGCGAGAAGGGCACGCTGACGGCCTCCTCGACCTCGTCGGCCAGCGGGCCGAGGCCGGAGCCGAGGATGACGCCCAGCTCGAAGCCGGCGTCGCGCAGGTCGGCGGGCAGGCCGGGGGTGGCGCGCAGCGCGGCGGCGGCCGCGCGGGCGGTCGTCACCGCGGCCGGGCCGACGTGGCCTTCCGCGGGGGCGTGCGACGGGTCGCCGGTGACGGGCGACCCCGATGCGTGACGCTCTGCCATGCCGGCATCGTAGCAGGCGACTTCCGCCGCCCGCGTGCGGTCGTGTGGGCCCCGCAGGGTCGCCGCGCGCCGGGCCGGTCCGAGCGGCTTCTCACGGGAGCTTGGGTAGACTCCGCGGTATGTGGAGTCCTCGCCTTCTGCTTCTCCTCGTCCTGGCGCTCGCCGGCAGCGCGTTCGCGCAGGACGCCCGCCCCACGGCACAGGGACCGCTCCTCGAGGTCCGGGTCGAGGGCACCACCACGTTCGCGGACATCGTGCGCACGATCGTGGCCGCGCGTGCCGGCACGCAGGCCGAACGCGTCGACCTCGAGGCCGAGCGCAACCGCGTCTACGCGCTGGGCACGTTCGAGGAGGTGAGCGTCACGCTCGAGGACCGCGGCGCGGGCCCGGTGCTCATCGTGCGCGTGCGCGAGAACCCGCCGGTGGCGGCCGTCGAGGTCGTCGGGACCACCCTGCTCGGAGGCGAGGCGCTGCGCGATGCGATCGTCGCGGAGCACCTGCTCGACCCCGGGCGCACCCTCAACGCCCTGCGCGCCGAGCGCGCCATCGAGACCCTCCAGGGCATCTACCGCTCGGTGGGCGTGCCCTACGACGTCGACGTCACCCTCGAGGTGCTGCAGGAGCCGGCGGGCGCGGAGCCCGGCGGACGGACGCCGGTGCGCCTGCGCTACCTCGTCGAGGAGAGCGTCCCCCTGCGCCGCGTCGCGTTCGAGGACTCGTCGCTGTTGAGCGAGGCGGAGCTCGAGCAGATCTTCGCCCGGGTGGCGAACCAGGACACCTTCGGGTTCGGCGTCTACCGGGAGGCCGTCGACGAGGTCGCCGAGCGCTACTGGGCCGCCGGCCTGCGGCAGAGCGGCGTCGACCTCGAGCGCAGCACGCTGGAGAACGGCCAGCTGACGGTGCGCTTCCGGGAACTGCGCATCGCCGCCTTCGACACCGTGGCGTTGGGCGTGCCCGCATCGCGCTTGAGCCTGGCGGTCGGCGACCTGTTCAACTACGACGTGCTGCTCGAGGACGTCCGGCGCCTCGCGCGCGGCCGCTCCTCCGACGTGCGGATCGAGACGCTGGCCACCTCGACGGGCGCCGTCAGGGTGCGCTTCGCGCTCGGTGCGCCGGACACCGCGGGCCCCGTACGGGAGGTCGTCATCGAGGGGAACACCGTGCTCGACGACGCGGTCCTGGTGGACCTGTTGGCGCTCGGCGTCGGCGACACCTTCACCTCGGCGTTGGCCGACGAGGACTTCCGGCGATTGCGCGCCGCCTACGACGAGGTGGGCGTCGTCATCGACGGGCGGCCCGCCTACAACTACCTCGACGGCACCTACGTGCAGCGGGTCACCGAGCTGCGCATCGCCGACTACCTGATCGTGTACGACGGCGCCCCGGGCCGAACGGAGGAGCGCGTCGTCACCCGCTACTTGCCCGCCGTGGGCGAGATCGTCGACCTGGGCCGACTCGACGACGGCCTCAGGCGCCTGGCCAGGCTCGGGATCGTCACGCCGGTCAACCGTCTGCTGGTGCCGGCCGAGGATCCCGGCGAGGTCGTGGTGGAGGTGGTGCTCCGCTCCAACACCACCGGCCTGCTGCAGCCTGGCGCGCAGTACAGCACCGAGACGGGCTTCTCCGCCAGCGTCTCGTACGCCGAGTCGAACCTCTGGGGCCTGGCGCACAACCTGTCCGCCGAGGTCCAGGCGCTGACCAGCGACCTGGGCCTCCAGTTCGGTGGGAGCGTCCGCTACGCGGTCCCCTGGCTCGACGTCCCCGTGTTCGATCTGCAGGAGGTCCCCACGAGCCTGACGGTGTCGCTGTTCTCGCGGGTCGACGTGAACCAGCCGCTGACCGTGGACGGCCGCTTCGAGGTGCCGTACCCCGGCCTGGAGGACCGAGAGGGCACGCGGGTCCCGGCCGGCGAGTACCTGGTGCGCTCGAGCGGCGCCAGCTTCTCGGTCGGCCGCCGGGTGCTGCCGAACACCGACCTGGTCGTGGCGGCGCGCGGCGCCTACGACGACTACCGCCTGGAGCCGGCGCGCGAGGCGTGCGAGTTCGATGATGACGGCGACGTCGTCAACGCACCGCGCTGTGCGCTCCCGGAGGACGTGGCCGCGGCGCTGCTGCCCGCCGGCGGGCTGAGTGCCTTCACCTCGGCCACGCTCACCTACGACGATCGCGACAGCGAGGCGTTCCCGCGCGACGGCGTCGCCGCCAGCGTGTCGTTCGGGGTCGGCTGGGGCAGTGACCAGCGCGACCCGCTCACCGGCGACCCGGCGCCGTACGTCTACCAGCAGGTCCAGGCGGGGGTGAAGACCTACCTCACCCTGGCCGAGGTGCTGGACGAGGTCGAGGACCGCAACCACGTGCTCGCCGTGCGCCTCAACGTCGGGCACCAGTTCGGCGAGGGTTACCCGGCGAACCGGCGCTTCCGCGTCGGGCGCGTGCCCGTCGAGGGGACCGAGCTCCGCGGCTACCTCGACACCGACTTCGACCTCTCGCGCAGCTACGTGACGTCGTCGGTCGAGTACCGCTACGACTTCGGCCTCGACACGGTGGCGACCGAGACGATCATCGGCATCGTCTTCGCCGACCTCGGGTACGTCCCGGAGGGCACGGGCGCCGTGCTCTCCGGCGCGTCGCTGTACGGCAGCGTCGGGGCGGGCGTGCAGGTCAACCTCGGCTTCGGCGGCGTCTCGCTGCCGGCGTTGCGCTTCGACTATGGGTTCTCGGCCCGCAACCCGCGCGGAGTCTTCTCGTTCCGGGTCGGCCCCGTCTTCTGACCACGCGCCTGCCGTCGTGGGCCACGGGGTCGCCGCGGCCCACGACGGACCGGGCTAGACGTTGAACAGGAAGTGGATGACGTCGCCGTCGACGACGACGTACTCCTTGCCCTCGGTGCGCAGCCAGCCGCGGGCGCGCGCGGTCGCCATGCCGCCCGCCTCGGCCAAGCGCTCGAAGCTGACGACCTCGGCGCGGATGAAGCCGCGCTCGAAGTCGCTGTGGATGGTGCCGGCGGCCTGAGGCGCCTTGGTGCCGCGGGTGACGGTCCAGGCGCGGACCTCCTTCTCGCTGGCGGTCAGGAAGGTCTCCAGCCCGAGCACCTCGTACCCCTTGGCGATGAGGCGGTCGAGACCCCGCTGCGCCAGGCCGAGGTCGGCGAGGAAGGCGGCGGCCTCGTCGTCCTCGAGCTCGCCGAGCTCCTGCTCGATCTTGGCGGACACGACGACGACGGCCGCCCCCTCGACGGCCGCCCGCTCGCGCACCCGCTCGACGTAGACGTTCCCCGCGACCACGTCGCTCTCGGGCACGTTGCAGACGAAGACGACGGGCTTGTCGGTCAGCAGCCGGAGGTCGTCGGGGCGCGGGAGCGCGGTGGCCCGCGCCTGCAGGCCGGAGGAGAGGGCCGCCTGCAGGGCCTCGACCTGGGCCAGCGTCTCCGCCTCCTCGCCGTGCCCGCCCTTGGCGCCGCGTTTGAGGCGCTCGGCCCGGCGCTCGAGCGTCGCGAGGTCGGCCAGGAGCAACTCGGTCTCGATCGTGTCGATGTCGGCGATCGGATCGACCTGGCCGGTCACGTGGACCACGTTGGGATCGTCGAAGCAGCGCACGACGTGGGCGATGGCGGCGACCTCGCGGATGTGACCCAGGAACTGGTTGCCGAGCCCCTCGCCGCGGTGCGCGCCGGCGACCAGGCCGGCGATGTCGACGAACTCGACGGTGGTGGGGACGATGGGCGGCACGCGGCCGCCCTTGGTGAACACGCGTGCCAGCGCGTCCAGGCGCGGGTCGGGCACGGCGACGACGCCGACGTTGCGGTCGATGGTGGCGAAGGGGTAGTTGGCGGCCTCGACCCGGGCGCGGGTGATGGCGTTGAACAGGGTGCTCTTCCCGACGTTGGGGAGGCCGACGATGCCGATTCCGAACATGGTGTGCTCCTCGGGGAGGTGGTGCGCTCGCCGAGGCGCCTGCGCCCCGGTGGCGCGGCACGGCTCGAGCGCATGAGTGTAGCAGGCCGGGCGTCGCGCGGCCCGTGCGCCCGCGTACGGGCGCCAGGGCCGCGCGTCGTGCGGCCCGTGGTAGCGTCGCGGCCATGTCGCCCGCCCCCCGGGCCCCCGCGCGCGTCGGCATCCTGGGCGCCGGTACCGTCGGCGCCGCGCTCGTGCGCCTCCTCGCCCGCCACCCCGAACTCGCCGTCACCGCCGTCCTGGTCCGCGACCCCGCGCGGCCGCGCGACCTCGGTCCCCGCCCGCCGCGGCTGACGACCGACCCCGACGAGGCGATCGACGGGGCCGACATCGTCGTCGAGCTGCTCGGCGGGGTGTCGTGGCCCACGGCCCTGATGGCGCGCGCCGCCGAACGAGGCGCGCGCCTGGTCACGGCCAACAAGGCCGCGCTGGCCGAGGCCTGGCCGACCTGGCGACCGTGGGTCGAGGCGGGCAGGGTCGGTTTCGAGGCGGCCGTCATGGCGGGCACGCCGGCCATCGGCCCGCTGACCGGCGCCCTCCGCGGTTCCCGAATGCGTTCGCTCGAGGCCGTGCTCAACGGCACTTGCGCCTACCTGATCGGCGAGATGGAGCGTGGCGTCGCCTTCGAGGCGGCGCTCGCCGAGGCGCAGCGCCTGGGGTACGCCGAGGCCGACCCGTCGCTCGACGTCGACGGCTGGGACGCGGCCCACAAGGTGGCCATCGTGGCGCGCATGACCGTGGCGCCCGACCTGGCCTGGACGGACGTGCTGCCGCACGTCCGCGGGGTCCGGGGGCTCACGCCGGCCGGGGTCCGGGCCGAGCGCACGGCGGGGCGCCGGATGCGGCTCGTCGCCTACGTGGAGCCCGATGGCGCCGGCGGCTGGCGCGTCGGCGTCGAACCGCGCGCCGTCGCGTCCGACCACCCGCTGGCCTTCCTGGCCGACGGCCGCAACGCCCTCGTCTACCGCGGCGACGCCGTCGGCGAGGTGTGGATCGCGGGGCCGGGCGCCGGCGCGGACGTGACCGCCAGCGCGGTGCTCGCCGACGTGCTGCAGGCGGCCCGAGGGGAGCCCGGCCCGCGGCCTGCGTGGGCCGTCGCGTCGCCGCTCGATGCGTCCCCTGCGATCCCCGGGACCGCGACCCCGCCGCCCGCATGACGGTTGCGCCGCGCTTCGTCAGCACCCGCGACGTCCGCGGGCCGGGCGTGACGTTCGAGGACGCCCTGCTGCGCGGGCTCGCGCCAGACGGTGGGCTGTACGTCCCCGACCGGGTGCCGCCGATCACGCCGGGCTGGCGCGCGGCCCCGACGCTGCCCGCGGCGGCAGAGGCGACGCTCGCCCCGTGGTTCGACGAGGACGAGGCCGCGGGCTGGCTCGCCGACGCCCGCGCGGCGCTCGACTTCCCGGTCCCGCTGCGCCGCCTCGACGACGAGACGTGGCTGCTGGAGCTCTTCCACGGGCCCACGCGGGCCTTCAAGGACGTCGCCGCGCGCACGCTCGGACGCTGGTGGGCCCGCGCTCTCGCCCGCCACGGTCGCGAGGCCCTGGTGCTCGTCGCCACCTCGGGCGACACGGGCGGCGCGGTCGCGGCCGGCATGGCCGGCGTGCCGGGTCTGCGGGTGGTCGTGCTCTTCCCCCGTGACGGCGTGAGCCCCGTGCAGCGCGCCCAGTTGACCGCCGTCCGCCCCGGCGTGCACGCCTTCGCCGTCGAGGGGAGCTTCGACGACTGCCAGCGCCTGGTCAAGGAGGCGTTCCGCGACCCCGAGCTCGCGGACCTGCCCCTGACCAGCGCCAACAGCATCAACCTGGGGCGTTGGCTGCCGCAGGCCGCCTTCCACACCTGGGGGCTGGCCCAGCTCGCCCGGGCCGGGATCGACCCGGCCGTGGCCGCCGTCGTGGTCCCATCGGGCAACCTCGGCGACCTGGCGGCCGGCCTGCTCGCCGCCGGCATGGGCGCCGCGCCGGCACGTTTCGTGGCGGCGCACAACGCCAATGCCTACCTCGTCGAACGGCTCGCGGGTCGACGCGCGCCCTTCGACTTCCCGCCGACCGTCGCCACGCTGTCGAACGCGATGGACGTCGGCGCGCCCTCGAACTACGAGCGCATCCACGCGCTGTGGCCGGACGACCCGCCGGTGCCGCTCGCCGCGGAGCGCGTCGACGACGAGGCCACGCTGGCCAGGATGGCCCGCACGCACGAGCGCTACGGGGTCGTCGTGTGCCCGCACACGGCCGTCGGCCTGGAGGCGGCCGCACGCGACCGCGTGCGCGCGCGCGACCGCGTGCGTTCGGGCGGCGGCCGCCGCCCGAACGCCTGGCTCGTGCTCGCCACGGCCCACCCGGCGAAGTTCCCCGAGGTGGTGGCGCGTGCGCTGCCCGGCGTCAGCGTCGAGGATCCCGTGCTGGCCGCGGACCTGGCCGACCCAGGCGAGGCCGTCCCGCTGGCGCCCGCGCTCGGCGACCTGCGCCGGGCGCTGCTGGCCCTCTGCGCCTAGCGCAGAGGGCACGCCGTCCGCGCCTAGCGCAGAGGGCGCGCGCCCGCCGCATCGGCGCGTCTCGCGCGCCGCGCGCGCCTCTCGCGCCGCGCGCGCGTCTCACGCGCCTGGGGCCCGTGCGAACGGTCCCTCGGCGTCGGTTCCCAGGTGCATCACGCGGGTCTCGCGCATGAGCTTGCGCAGATGCGCCAGGACGGAGCGCTCGGCGAGGTCGTGGGCCGCCGGGTCGAGCCCCGGGTACACGTGCTCGCGCAGGCGGGCGAGGCTCGCGGGCCCAGCGGCGAGGCCGTCCCACACGGCCCGTTCGCGCTCGAGCCGGTGGACGCGCGCCTCGTCCAGCACCCGCCGCCCGTCGCTGCGTACGGGGCCGTGCCCCGGTGCGACGAGGACCGGATCGAGCGCCGCCGCCCGCGCCAGCGACGCGAGGTAATCGCCGACGTCGCCGTCGGGCGTCCCCACCCAGGTGGAGCCGCGGCCCGCGACCAGGTCGCCCGCGACCAGGGCGCGCGCGTCGGGTAGCCAGAAGGCCAGGTGGTCGGACGCGTGCCCCGGCGTTTCGACGGTGACGAGGAAGTGCGGACCCGCGACGAGGCGCCGGTCCGGACCCAGCGGTCGTCCGCCCACGCCCGACGGCAGCCGGGCGAGACCCGCGGGATGGGCCCACACGGCGACGGGCCCGTGACGCCGCAGCACGCTCGCGACGCCGGCGACGTGGTCGCGATGGGTGTGCGTCAGCAAGACGCCCTTGAGGTCGCGCACGCCCGCGGCCTGCAGCAGGGCGTCGACGGCCGCGTCGGCCTCCGTCCCGGCGCCGCCGGGATCGATGAGCCAGCCGACCCCGGCGTCGCCGACGACGTAGGCGTGGGTGCTGGTCCACGGCGCCAGCGTGTCGCTGGGGACGCTGATCCCCCACAGGCCCTCGCCCAGGCGACGGGCGCCCTCCCCCGGGTTCATCGGCCGAGCAGGGCGGCGCGGGCGACCGACGCGGCGTCGGCAGGCTCGACGGGGAGGTCGGGCACCACCCCGCGTCCCTCCCAGGTCGGGCCGTTCAGCGGGGCCAGGACGCCCGTCGCGACCCATGCCTGGGCGCCGTCACGCAGGCAGAAGGGGAGCACGGCCTCGACGTTGCCGGCGGTCGTCGCGCCCACGATCACGGCCCGTTGCCGCGCCTGCAGCGCGCCCGCCAGGCCCTCCGCGGCGCTGTTCACGTCGCCGTCGACGAGGACGGCCAGCGGCAGCTCCGTGGCCGGGGTGCCCAGCGCCGGGTACGGCAGCGGTAGCGACCAGCGGGTCAGCGTGCGCCACAGGAAGCCGCCGGTGAACACGCCCGCGACCTGCATCATCGTGACCAGTCGACCCCCGGGGTTGCCACGCAGGTCGAGGACGAGCGCACGGGCGCCGTCGCGTTCCAGCTCGATCACGGCCCGGCGCACGCCCTCGGCGACGCCGGCCCGCACCAGGTCGGCGACGCCGACGTAGCCGACCCCGTCGTCCCAGCGGCCGAGCCGCACCGGCCCGACGTCGCGCAGGTCGGGCGGCGCATCGCCGGCGTCGCGTGGGCTCCCGGCGGCCTGCGCCGCGCCGAAGTAGCCGATGCAGGGGAGGTCGCCGAAGCGCTCGCGCTCGTCGGCGACCCGCGCGGCGGGCACGTATCGGGTGTGGTCGTCGCCGATCGCCCCGTACATCGCCTCGATGACCTCGTCGAGCGCGTCGTCGCTCGCCACCAGGCGCGCGCCGTAGCGCGCCCGGGCGTCCGACCAGTCGATCGCGCTGAGGCTCAGGTCCCAGTAGCGCTCGTCGATCAGCCGCCAGGCGACCTCGAAGCGCGGCCAGTCGGCCGCGGGTCGGGCGTCGACGGCCTCGCCGGGGTCGCCCGAGGCCGTGGCGAAGGCCGCCACGCTGGCCAGCACGGCGACGGTGAGCCACCGGGCCCACGGGCGAAGCACGTGGCTCACGGGTTCCGTTCGGTTCACCGACGCGCGGTGGAGCGGGTGGCGACGCCTGCGGCCGCGGCGGTCACGCCGCCCGCGAGGCCCGCCTGGTGCAGCAGCGTCGCCCGGTCGATGACGATCCGCTGGGCACCGATCTCACGCGTGGTCAACGCGCCGGCGACGTTCGCCAGCCACGCGGCCTCGAGCAGGTCGCGCCCCTCCACGACGGCGGCGACGAAGGCCGCCGTGTACACGTCGCCGGCGCCGGTCGTGTCGAGCACCCCCTCGATGGCGTAGGCCTCGACGAGCTCCGAGCGCTCGGGCGTGACGACGATCGAGCCCATCTCGCCGACCTTGACGACGACCTGGTCGATCCCTTGGGCCCGCAGGCCGGAGACGGCGTCCGAGATCGACGACTCGCCGGTCAGGGTGAAGAGCTCGCGCTCGTTCATCAGGACGACCTCGACGCCCTCGAGCAGGGGCATCAGCCCCTCCTGCAGCGCGTTCACGGCCCCCGTGCCCATGTCGACGAAGACGCGCACACCGGCGTCCTTGGCGAGCTGCAGGGCGCGCAGGGAGTAGGTGCGCTGGGGACCGCTGATGAGGCTGTAGGCGCTCATGACCAGCGCGTCGCGCCGGTCGACGTGCTCGGGTCGCAGGGCGCGCGCGTCGAGGTCGCGCGAGGCGCCGGCGGCGCCGATCATCGTGCGCTGGCCGTCGGGCGTGATGAGGATCGTCACGCTGCTCGTCTGCAGGTAGGGATCGGACTGGACCAGGCTCATGTCGACGCCCGTCGAGCGCAGGTGCTTCAGCGCCAGCGCCGAGAACGGGCCGGTGCCGACGCGCGTGGCGATGGCGACGTCGTGATCGAGGCGGGCGAGGGCCGTCGCGATGGTCCCGCCGGCGCCACCCGGCTCCATGACGGCATGGGTGGCACTGACCTCGCCCCCCGTTTCGGGAAGGGCATCGATGAAGTACATCTGATCGACGGTCGCGTCGCCGATCACCAGGAACTCGGCCATGCAGCGTTCTCCTACCGGGACCCATGCCCCGGGTGGCGTCCAACGGTTTCCCCGCGTGTCGCTGGGGCAGTATACGCCGCGCGCGGGGGCAGGGAGCGTCAGGTCGCCTGCGGCTCGGACACCGGGCGCGGGCGCAGGCGCCGCGCGAGCCGGCGGAAGGCGTCGAGGTCGAGGACCTCGGCCCGCACGCGCGGGTCGAAGCCGAGCTCCCCCAAGGCGCGTTGCACGTCGTCGGGGTCGTCGCCGGCGGCGCGCAGGTTGGCGACCAGCGTCTTCCGCCGGTGGCGGAAGCCGTCGCGGACGAGCGCGAACGTCGCGGGGTCGGGACGCGCGGCGGGGTCGACGTCGAGGCGGACGACGGCGGAGGTGACCTTGGGGGGCGGCAGGAACGCCCCCGGCGGCACGCTGCGCACGATGCGCGCCCGGGCGTGGTGCGCGACCCACAGGCTGAGGCTGCCGAAAGCGGCGCTGCCGGCGGTGGCGACCAGGCGCTCGGCGACCTCCTTCTGGACCAGCACCACGGCGCGGTCGAAGCGGCCACAGCTCAGCACACGCGCGAGGACCGCGGTCCCGACCTGGTACGGCAGGTTGGCGACGAAGGCGGCGCCGGGGGTGGCGGTGGCGAAGTCGACCCGCAGCGCGTCGGCGTGGCGCACCTCCGCGTGCGGCCAGGGGGCGAGGGTCTCGGCGAGGACCGGCAGCAGCCGGCGGTCGAGCTCGATCGCGACCACCCGCCGGGCGCGCCGCGCGAGCTCGACGGTCAGCGTCCCGAGCCCCGGCCCCACCTCCCAGGCCTCGTCATCCGCCGTGAGTTCGGCGGCCGCGACGATCGCCGACAGGCTCCCGCGGTCGATGAGGAAGTGCTGACCGAGCGAGGTGTCGGCGCCCAGCCCGTGCCGGCGCAGCAGGTCGCGAACGACGCGCGGGGACGTGAGGTCGGGGCCGGAGGCGTCGGGGTCAGCCGCGGCCGATGCGTTCCGCGATGACGGCATCGAGCCGCTCCAGAGCGGCGGCGAGGTCGGTACCGCCGACGATCGCCAGCTCGGATGCGAGCGCGGACTTGGCGGTGTCCAGGACCTCGCGCTCCGTGGCCGCCAAGCCCTTCTCGAGGTCGCGCTGGGCGAGCACGCCGATGAGGCGCGCCAGCTCGTAGGCGCCGCCGCGGCCCAGGATCTCCTGCTCGACGCGGTACCGCGGGGGCCACTGTTGCGGCAGGTTGAGATCGGCCTTCGCCATCGCCTCGAACAGGCGCTCCAGCTCGTCGGCGCCGACCGTGTGCCGCAGGCCGACGTCCTCGCCGCGCTTCAGCGGCACGAGGACCTCCATGTCGCCCTTCACGAAGACGACCTTCAGGTACTCGTGCGTCTCTCCCAGCACCTCTCGGGTGGTGCGCTCCTGCACCACACCGGCGCCCTGGGAGGGATAGACGACGTGGTCACCGACTTCGAACGTCACCCGGAGCCTCCACGCGGGCACGCTACCACGCACGCGCGCGCTCGGCGCCTCACCACAGGCCGAGGTCGGTCCAGGCCTGGAACCCCACGAACGCGATGCCGACGGTGGCAAAGGCCAGCGCCGTCGCCCCGGCGCCGACGAACGCCGGCAGCGCCTCGAGGTCGCGGTGGCGCCACAGCCAGGCGGCCAGCAGGGCGGCGGCCGCGCTGGCGCCCGTCAGCGCGGCGACGCCCCCGACCAGCGGCCAGAGGACGTCCGCCGGGGCGCCGAGCGCGGCGGCCGCCAGGATCCCCAGGCCGGGCAGGGCGGCGCCGGTCAGGGCGCCGCGCCAACGGGCGGCATCCGTGGAGGCCCTGCGGGCGAACACGACGGCGAGCGCCCACAGCAGCGGCAGCGTGCTCGCCGACACCAGGATGGCGGCGAGGAGGCTCGCGCCCAACTGCCCGGCGGCCTCTTCGGCGACGCTCCACGGTCGCCAGCCGAAAACGGCGGCGATCTCGTCGAGGGGACCGCGCACCATGGGCCGCCGGTCGTCGCTCGCATACAACGCGTCGCGGCCGCCGGCCTCGCTGCCGATCCACACCAGGTGGTGGATGCCCTCGGCGTCCAGGACGGCCCAGCCCTCACGGATGACCACCGGCGACCAGGCGACCGCGACGGGCGGCGAGGCGGGGTCGGTCACCCGCCAGACGCTGCGGTCGCGCGCGATGAAATCGGTCCCCACACCGGCCGCCAGGGTCGTGCCGAGCGGTCGGCCGGGGACCAGCGGGACGTCCCCGACGGCGGGACCCTCGAGCGCATCGCTGGCCGCAACCCGCCAGCGCCGCGCGACGCCGTCGTCCCCGGTCCAGGTCCTCTGCACCACCGCGCCGGCGCCGGCCTCGACGGCGGTCGCGGTGCGCCCCACCTGCCCGTCGGCGTTCCCGAGCGAAACGGGCCCCGCCCAGCGTCCGTCGGCTGACCACCAGGCGGCCTGCGCCTGCCAGTCGCTGGCGCTGCCGAACGCCGTCGTCTCGGTGAAGCCCTCGACCCAGGTCAGGTGGACGACGCCGTCGGCGGCCGCGGCCGACAGGCCGGTGATCTGCAGGTCGGTGCGGTACAGGGGGATCGCCGCACCGTCCGGCGCGAGGCGCACGATCTCGGCGCCGGCGTCGCGGCCGCGGTGGCTGAAGAGCCAGGTCTCGCCGGCCTGCTGCACGGCCGCCAGCGGGAGCAGTTGGCCGCTCTCGAACGGCTGGTCGGTGAACGTGGCGCGGTAGACGTAACGACCGGTCGTCAGGTCACGCCAAGCCCAGACTGCCTGCAGCCCGGCGTCCACCGCGCCGGCGACCGTGAGGTCGCGCACGCCCTCGGCGTCGCCCAACCGGCGCGCGTCGCCGTCGCCGGCGAGTTCGCGCACGACGATGGCGCCGACCTCCCACGACACCAGGCTCGCCCGGCCGCGGTCGAGCGCCAGCGTCGCGAGCGGGCGCTCCAGGTGCGGCAGCAGCGCCCGCGGTCGGTCGAAGCCGCCGTCGGCCGCGTACGGCTGCGCCCAGGCGAGACCTGCGACGAGGACGGCGGCGAGCCAGGCGTGCCGGAACGGGCCCCGCGGCCGCCGCCCGGACGGGCGTCGGGTGCCGCTCACGCCTGCACCCGCTTGCGCCCCGCGGACCGCGCGGCCGTCCGCGCCTTGGCGCCTTGGGGCGGCAGCTGCGGCAGCTTGAGCTCGCGGCCGGCGAGGCGCGCCTCGAGCTCGCGGATGCGGTCGCGCACGGCCGCGGCCTTCTCGAAGTCCAGCGCCTCGGAGGCGGACCACATCTCGTTCTCGAGCAGCGCGAGCTCCTGGCGCAGGTCGTCCTCGAGCAGCTCGCGCTCCCACGGCGCCATCGGCGCCGCACCGCCACCGGGCCCCTCGCCCTCGGCCTCCTCGCCGCGGATGACCTCCTGGATGCGCTTGCGGATCGTCTCCGGCGTGATCCCGTGCAGCGCGTTGTACGCCAGCTGCTTCGCCCGCCGCCGCTCCGTCTCGCCGATCGCGGCGCGCATCGCGTCGCTGACCTCGTCGGCGTAGAGGAACACCTCGCCGTGCACGTTGCGCGCCGCCCGGCCGATCGTCTGGATGAGGCTGCGCTCGCTGCGCAGGAAGCCGGTCTTGTCGGCATCGAGGATCGCCACCAGCGACACCTCCGGCAGGTCGAGGCCCTCGCGCAGCAGGTTGATGCCCACCAGGACGTCGAAGTGGCCGAGGCGCAGGTCGCGGATGATCACCTGCCGCTCGACGGCGTCGATGTCGCTGTGCATGTAGCGCACGCGGATGCCCTGCTCCGCCAGGTACTCGGTGAGGTCCTCGGCCATGCGCTTCGTCAGCGTCGTGACCAGCACGCGCTCGTTCGCCTTCACGCGCTCGCGGGCGGCGAAGATGATGTCGTCGATCTGCCCGCGCGAGGGTTTGACGGTCACGTGGGGGTCGACGAGGCCCGTCGGTCGGATCACCTGTTCGACCACCTGGTCCGAGACGCCCAGCTCTTGGGCGGCGGGCGTCGCCGACACGAAGACCACCTGGCCGACGCGCTCGAAGAACTCGTCCTGCTGCAGCGGCCGGTTGTCGAGCGCGGCCGGCAGGCGGAAGCCGTAGTCGACGAGCGTGCGCTTGCGCGCCTGGTCGCCGTTGTACATGCCGCGGATCTGGGGCACCATGACGTGTGACTCGTCCAGGAACACGATGGCGTCGTCGGGCAGGTAGTCGAGCAGGGTGAAGGGCGGCTCGCCGGGCGCGCGTCCGTCGAGGTAGCGGCTGTAGTTCTCGATGCCGCTGCAGTAGCCGAGCGTGCGCAGCATCTCGAGGTCGTACATCGTGCGCTCGCGCAGGCGCTGCTGCTCGAGCAGCTTGCCGCTGGCCTCGAAGAAGCGCAGCCGGTCGTGGAGGTCGGCCTCGATCCGCTCGACCGCCGGCCGCAGGGTCTCGAACGGGGTGACGTAGTGCTTGGCGGGGAAGACCGTCAGGCCCGTCAGCGTGCGGATGGTGTCGCCGGTCACCGGATCGATGACGCCCAGCGCGTCGACCTCGTCGCCCCACAACTCGATCCGCACCGGCGACTCGTCGTAGGCCGGCCACACCTCGACCACGTCGCCGCGGGCCCGGAAGCGGCCGGGCGCGAGCTCGACGTCGTTGCGCTCGTACTGCTGCTGAACGAGCCGGCCCAGCACGGCGTCGCGGTCCATCCTCACGCCGGGCGCCAGGACGAGGTTGAGCTTGGCGTACTCCTGGGGCGAGCCGAGGCCGTAGATCGCCGACACCGACGCCACGACCACGACGTCGCGGCGGGTGAGCAGCGAGCGGGTGGTCGAGTGCCGCAGGCGCTCGAGCTCGTCGTTGATGTTCGCGTCCTTCTCGATGAAGAGGTCGCGGGCGGGCACGTAGGCCTCGGGCTGGTAGTAGTCGTAGTAGGAGATGAACATCTCGACGGCCGCGTCCGGGAAGACGTCGCGGAACTCCGCGGCCAGCTGCGCCGTGAGGATCTTGTTGGGCGCCAGCACCAGCGCTGGACGCTGGGTGGCCTCGATCACCTTCGCCATCGTGAAGGTCTTGCCGGTGCCGGTCGCGCCGAGCAGCGTCTGGAATCGCAGACCGTCGCCGAGGCCGGTCACCAGCCCGCGGATGGCTTCGGGTTGGTCGCCGCTGGGGGTGAAGGGGGCCTGGACGCGGAGGGGCATCCGTTCAGTCTAGCCCCCGGGGGTGCGCGCGACCGTCGTAGCATGACGCCATCCCCACGGCGCGGGTGTGCCCGGCTACGCCGGGCACCAAGCGCGAGAGGAGACCTGCATGCCCGTCCGTACGTCCAACGCCGTGTGGCGCGGCGACCTGAAGGGCGGCGACGGCACCGTCGCGCTCGGCAGCGGCGCCTTCGAGGGCCCGTACTCGTTCCCGTCCCGCTTCGAGGAGGGACCCGGCACCAACCCCGAGGAGCTCATCGGCGCCGCCCACGCGGGCTGCTTCGCCATGGCGCTCTCGAACGGCCTCGCCGGCGCGGGCTTCACCCCCACCGAGGTGCGGGTCGAGGCGCGCGTCCACCTCGGTCGCGACGACCAGGGCGCCGCCATCACCAAGATCGAGCTCGTCTGCCGCGCCACCGTGCCCGGCATCGACGCCGACGCCTTCGCGGCGCAGGCCGCCGCGGCCAAGGTCGGCTGCCCGGTGTCGAAGGCCTTGGCGGCCGTACCGATCGAGCTGGACGCGGCGCTCAGCTGACCGCGCAGGACCAGCACGCGCTGCTCGACGCGCTGGCCGAGCCGGCGTGCGGTGTCTGTTCCGCTGCCGCGGGTGCGGCCCGCACCTACCTGCGCGGCGTGCTCGGCGACGGCGTCAACGACGTCGACGTGCGTGCGGACTGGCGCCGCCGAGGCGGCCTCTGTCCGCGCCATTGGCGGGTGTGGCGCTCGCTCGAGGCGCCCGCCCTGTCGTCGGCGGTGCTGCTCCGGGACCTGCTGGAGCACGAGCTGCGGCGCCGCCTGGGTGATGCGGCGACCCCGGCGCCGGTCGAACGGCTGGGCTTCCTGCGGTCGCTCGGCGGTCTCTCTCGGGCGCCCGCAGCGTCCGCGGACGAGCGGCCGGTCGTCCGCTGCCGGGCCTGCGAGATCGAGGGCACCGCCGAGCGCCGCTACCTGCACGCGCTGCAGCACGTGCGGGAGGACGCCCTCGAGGGCGCGCTGGCGCGCGGGCGCGGCTTCGTCTGCGTCGACCACGTGGCCGCGTTGCCCGACGGCCGCGCGCGCGCCCTCCTGACCGCTCGCCTCGAAGCGCTGCTGGTCGATCTCGACACGTTCTTGCGGCGCAGCGACCACCGCTTCGCGCACGAGCCGATGGGCGAGGCCGGGGACGCCTGGCTGCGCGCGATCCGGGCCGTCGGGGGCGACGTGTGAGGCGCGCGCCGCCTCAGCGGTCGTCGGCCTCGCGGAACTGACGCTCGTAGAGGTCGGCGTAGAGGCCGCCCGTGGCGAGCAGCTCCGCATGACGCCCCGCCTGCACGATGCGGCCGCGGTCGACGACGACGATCCGGTCGGCGTTCAGCACGGTCGACAGGCGGTGCGCGATGACGAAGGTCGTGCGCCCGCGCATGAGGTGGTCGAGGGCCGCCTGGACCAGCGCCTCGGACTCGCTGTCGAGCGAGGACGTCGCCTCGTCGAGGACCAGGATCCGCGGGTCCTTGAGCAGCGCGCGCGCGATGGCGATGCGCTGCCGCTGACCGCCCGAGAGCTTGACGCCGCGCTCGCCGACCACCGTGGCGTAGCCGTCCGGGAAGGCGCGGACGAAGCCGTCCGCGTTGGCGGCCACGGCGGCCGCCTCGACCTCGGCGTCGGACGCCTCGGGCCGGCCGTAGCGCACGTTGTCGGCGATCGTGCCCGAGAAGAGCAGCGTCTCCTGCGGCACGACCCCGACGTGCGAGCGCAGCGCGCGGGGATCGAGATCGCGCAGGTCGACGCCGTCGAGGGTGATGCGGCCCTCCACGGGGTCGTGGAAGCGGGAGATCAGGGTGACGAGCGTGCTCTTGCCGGCGCCCGACGGTCCGACCAGGGCGACCACCTCGCCCGGGCGCGCGGCGAGATCGATGCCGTCGAGGACCCAATCGTCGCCGCGGTCGCCGTAGCGGAAGCGGACGCCCTCGAAGCGCACCTCGCCCCGGACGTCGCCGAGAGCCACGGGCGCCTCGGGTTCGCTGAGCTCGGTCTCCGTGTCGAGCAGCTCGAACACCCTGCGGGAAGCGCCGACGGCCTCCTGGACCTGGGAGTAGAGCCCCGTGAAGGCACCGATCGAGCCGGCGACGGTGACCGTGAGCAGCAGGAAGGTGATGAGGTCGCCTGGGGGTAGGTCGCCGGCCAGGGCGAGGCGGCCGCCGAACCACAGCACGAGGCCGATGCCCAGGAAGAAGGCCGTGAACACCGAGGGGACGAACAGCGCGCGCACCCGGGCCCGCCGGAGGGCACTGGCGAAGGTCTCCGCGATCGCCTCCCCGTAGCGCTGGGCCTCGAAGCGTTCGGCCGTGAAGGACTGGACCACGCGGACGCCGACGATCGCCTCCTCGGCGCGGGCGTTGGCGGCGGCCAACTGGTCCTGGAAGGCCGTGCTGATGCGGCGCAGGCGGCGGCCGAAGACGGCGGCCGCGACGATGACCGCGGGCAGGACGGCCAGCATCACCAGCGTCAGGCGGGCGTTGATGACGAACAGGACGACGACGCCGCCGACCAGCGACACGCTCTGCGAGACGAGCTGCACGAGCACGTTGCTGACCGCAGCCTGGATGGTGGCGATGTCGGAGGTGAGCCGGGAGGTGATCTCGCCGGTCTTGCGCTCCTCGAAGAAGCGCACCGGCAGCGACAGCAGGTGGGCGAAGAGGTCGCGGCGCAGGTCGGCGACCACCCCCTCGCCGACGTAGGCGAGCTGGTAGACCCGCACGTAGGCGGTGACGGCGTTCAGCACGAACACGACCACCAGGACCAGGGCGATGCGATCGAGATCGGCCGCCGTCGCGTTGCCGAGGCCGCCGCCGGTCTCGCTCGCTCCGCCGCCGACCCCGGTGGCCCAACTGGTCAGTGAGGAGCCGCCGGCGCCGAAGGCGGTGTTGAAGAGGTCGCCGACGATGACGGGGAAGGCGAGGAACACGAGGCTGCCGAGGGCGCTGGCGCCCAGGGCGAGGCCGAGTCGACCGGCGTAGGGGCGGGTGAAGCGCAGCAGGCGTCGCAGCGCCCCGAGGTCGATGCGCCGGTCGGCCGGGTTGGCATCGTCGGGGCGTGGGAGGGGGCGGCGGGCGAACACCCCGGCAGTGTAGCCCTGTCGGGCGGCGGCCGCGGCGCGCGCGGCACGCGGCCGATCGTGACCGGGCCGAGCCTGGCGCTTTGCCCGTCTCCGTACTCGGGGGCTGTGGTAACCTTGCTTCCGTTAGCCCCGTCTTCGCGGCCCGCGCCCTTCCGAACGGTGGGGAGGTGCTCGGTTGCAGCAGGGCTGCAGAAAGAGGTACGACGCATGAGAAAAACCGCCATCCGTTTCCTTCTCGCTTTGAGCTTGGGCGGTCTCCTCGGCACTGCCCTCTCCCAGGACCTCGTGTTCCCGATCGGCGAGGATGCCCGCTTCAACTGGTCCGATCTCGAACGCTTCGAGGCGATCGATCTCAGCGGTCAGACGATCGAGGTCTTCGGGCCCTGGTTGACCGTCGACCGCGACCTCGTGCTGTCGGTCTTCGCCTACTTCGAGCAGGCGACCGGCGCCACGATCGCCTACGCCGGCTCCGACAGCTTCGAGCAGCAGATCGTCATCGACGTCCAGGCCGGCAGCCCGCCGCACCTGGCCGTCTTCCCGCAGCCCGGCCTGGCGGCCGACCTGGCCGCACGCGGCGGCCTCGTGCCGCTCGGTGACGAACTCGCCGACGTCGTGCGCGAGAACTACGGCGCCGGCCAGTCGTGGGTCGACCTCGGCAGCTACCCCGACGCCGACGGCAACGTGCAGTTCTTCGCGCTGCACTACAAGTCGGACCTCAAGAGCCTCGTCTGGTACTCGCCCGACAACTTCGCCGACGCCGGCTACGAGATCCCGCAGACGATGGAAGAGCTCATCGGGCTGTCCGACCAGATCGTCGCCGACGGCGGTACCCCCTGGTGCATCGGCCTCGGTTCCGGCGACGCGACCGGCTGGCCGGCCACCGACTGGGTCGAGGACCTCCTGCTGCGCACGCAGCCGCCCGAGGTGTACGACGGCTGGGTCACCAACGAGATCCCCTTCAACGATCCCCGGATCGTGGGTGCCATCGAGCTCTTCGGCACCTTCGCCAAGACCGAAGCGTACGTCGACGGCGGCGTCTCGTCGGTCGGCTCGACGGACTTCCGTGACAGCCCCGTCGGCCTGTTCACCGTGCCGCCGCGCTGCTACATGCACCGCCAGGCCAGCTTCATCCCGTCGTTCTTCCCCGAGGGCACGGAACTCGGCGTCGACGCCGACTTCTTCTACTTCCCGGCCTTCGAGAACCTGGACCTCGGGACGCCGGTCCTCGGCGCCGGCACGATGTGGGCGATGACCCGCGAGAGCGAGGGCGCCCGCGTGCTGCTCGACTTCCTCACGACCCCGCTGGCCCACGAGATCTGGATGGCCCAGAGCGGCTTCCTGACCCCCCACCTGGGCGTCAACCTCGATGCCTACGCCAACGAGACGCTGCGCGGCCAGGGCGAGATCCTGCAGAGCGCGACCACCTTCCGTTTCGACGGGTCCGACCTGATGCCCGGCCAGATCGGCGCCGGCGCCTTCTGGACCGGCATGGTCAACTACGTCTCGGGCGATTCCGCGCAGTCGGTCGCGGACGACATCCAGCGCTCCTGGGACGCCCTGCGCTGAGCAACGACGGCGCGGCCGGCGCAAGCCGCTGCGTCCGAGCGTGATCCTGGGCAGGGTGGCAACAGCCACCCTGCCCGCTTGGTATCGGGTGATGGCGGCGGCCGCGTCGCCGAGCCAAGAGGGGAGAGAGGCCGTTGACGCAACAAGTGCTCGTGGCCCTGCTGGCGGTCATCGCCGGCGTCGGCGCCAGCCTGGCCTACTTCTTCGGCACCAACCTGCTGCTGGACCGGCTCGCCGCGGACGGCCGCAAGCCCGACGGCAGCTACCTGTCACGTGAGCCGCTGCGGAACCTGATCCGCCCGTGGCTGTTCGTGCTGCCGGCGCTCGTCATCCTGGGCATCTACCTCGTGTACCCGGTCGTCGAGACGGCCCGCCTCAGCTTCTTCGACCGGACCGGCACGGAGTTCGTCGGGCTGAGCAACTACGTTTGGGCGATCCAGAACCCCGAGTTCCGCGAGGCGATCCGCAACAACCTCCTGTGGCTGCTGTTCGTCCCCGCGCTGAGCACGGCGGTCGGGCTGCTGGTGGCGACGCTGGCGGACCGCGTGTCGTGGGGCAACATCGCCAAGTCGCTGATCTTCATGCCGATGGCGATCTCGTTCGTCGGCGCCTCGGTCATCTGGAAGTTCGTGTACGACTTCCGCGGACCCGACGCGCCACAGATCGGCATCGTCAACGCCATCGTCGTGGCCCTGGGAGGAGAGCCGCAGGCGTGGATCACCGTCCCCTTCTGGAACAACTTCCTGCTCATGATCATCCTGGTGTGGATCCAGACCGGCTTCGCCATGGTCATCCTCAGCGCGGCGCTGCGCGGCGTGCCGGAGGAGACGATCGAGGCGGCGCAGATCGACGGTGCCGGTGAGATCCAGGTCTTCTTCCGGATCGTGATCCCCCAGATCATGAGCACGATCCTGGTCGTGTGGACCACCATCACGATCGTCGTCCTGAAGGTGTTCGACATCGTGCTGGCGATGACCAATGGCCAGTGGGGCACGAACGTGCTGGCGAACTCCATGTACAACTGGATGTTCCGAGGCGGCGGCGACTTCGGTCGTGGCAGCGTGATCGCGCTGGTGATCATGATCGCGGTCGTCCCGATCATGGTGTGGAACATCCGGCGCTTCCAGGCCGAGGAGGCGATGCGATGACCGCCCGCGTTCCCGGCATGACCATCACCTGGGGCCGGCTGCTCACGCATGCGAGCCTGGTCCTCATCGTCGTGCTGTGGACCATCCCGGTGCTGGGCCTGTTCATCAGCTCGCTGCGCGACAAGGACCAGCTGATCGTCTCGGGTTGGTGGACGGCCTTCTCGGCGACCGAGCGCACCGCCTTCGGCCGCACGGGCGCGGCCGCCGAGGCCGTCGAGGTCGACGGCGAGTACGTGATCGAGGGCGACTTCCTGGAGGACCCGCGGCGGACCATCACGAGCTACGGCCTGCGGCAGACCGACCTGACGGCCCAGGCCCCCGGCGAACCGGTCGCGATCGACGACACCCAGTTCACGCTGTTCGAGGACGGCAGCTACCGCTGGACCTCGGAGGAACCCTTCACGCACGGCGCCGGGCGGCGCATCTTCTACGTCGCCTCGATCCCGCCGACCTTCTCCCTGGAGAACTACCGCGAGGTGTTGTCGGGCGAGCGCATCGACCGAGCGTTCATCAACACGTTCACGGTCACCATCCCGGCGACCCTGATCCCGATCCTCATCGCGGCCTTCGCGGCGTACGCCTTCGCCTGGATGAAGTTTCCCGGGCGGCAGTGGCTGTTCGCGATCGTCGTCGGCCTGCTGGTCGTGCCGCTCCAGATGTCGCTCATCCCGCTGTTGCGCATGTACAACGACATCGGCGCCACGTTCGGGGTGCCGTCCAAGACCTACCTCGGCATCTGGTTGGCCCACACCGGCTTCGGCCTGCCGCTGGCGATCTACCTCCTGCGCAATTACATCGGCGGCCTGCCGCGTGACATCATCGAATCGGCGCAGCTCGACGGCGCGTCGCACTTCGAGATCTTCATCCGCCTGATCCTGCCGCTCTCGGTGCCCGCGCTGGCGTCGTTCGCCATCTTCCAGTTCCTGTGGGTCTGGAACGACCTGCTGGTGGCGCTGGTGTTCCTCGGCAAGGGCGACGACCAGATCGTGCTCACGTCCAGCCTGCGCGAGTTGCTCGGTTCGCGCGGCGACAACTGGGAGATCCTCACCAGCGGCGCCTTCATCTCGATCATCGTGCCGCTGATGGTCTTCTTCTCGCTGCAGCGCTACTTCGTCCGCGGCCTGCTCGCCGGCTCGGTCAAGGGCGGTTGAGCGGCGACGCCGAACCGCAGCGTACGTGTCCCGTCCCGCGCGCCGTGCCCTCGTGGCCGGCGCGCGGCCCTCGGCTAGGCGCCGGCGCGAGGCCCGCGTGCCAGGCTAGGCGCCGGCACGAGGCAGTTTCTGCCGCAACCACGTCTGCAGGTCGACCTCGCGGTACGGGCGCGCCAGGCGCTCGGTGTTGGCCTCGCGCCGGCGCGTCCACCAACCGGCGGGCCCCGCGCCGATCACCAGCGTGGGCACGTGCGAGCCCTCGGCCCGGCGGCGCAGCGTCCGGAGCCAGTTCCATGGGTCCAGCTCCGCGTCGAGGACCACCGCGCTGGGTCGGACCTCGTCGAAGGCGGCCTCCGCCGCCACGAGGTCGGCGACCAGTCGCGGCCGCGTGCCGTGGCGCAACAGCGCGAGACGTAGCAGGCGGGCCTCGGCCGGATCGGCGCAGGCGACGAGCACGGTCGCGGGCGTCGCGGCCTCGGTCGCAGGGGCCAGGACGCCGGCCTCGACGAGCTCAGCCAGCAGCGCGAGGGTCCGGCCCTCGGGCAGGTCGCTCTCGGCCGCCAGCGCGCGTGCGGAGCGGCGGCCGTCCACCAGGCCGAGGACGTCCCAGGCCTCGGGCGACAACGGGTGCGCCGTCGGGTCGCCCACCCGCTTGAGGACCTCCTCGGGATCGAGGGCGTCGACCGAGCGCGGATCGCCGAGCTGCATGAGGACGCGGAGGGGATCGAAGCCCGCCTCGCCGGCGATCCCGGACGGCGGCGCCCCCTCCGCGAAGCGGAACCGCCCGTCGCGCCAGCCTCTCAGCTCGCCGAGGACCTCGGTCAGGTGCCGTTCGACCGCGACCGCGAGCTGGTCGGCGTCGATCCAGCCGCGGGCGATCGCGGCGCTGCCCAGCGACGGCAGGTCGGGGTCGCTGGCCTGGTCGGCCAGCAGGGTCTGCACCTCGTCGACCCCGAGGAGATCGAGCCGCACGAGCATCTCGCCCAGGTGCACGCCACCGTCGAGCGACGCCGCCAGCAGCCGTCCGCCTGCGATCCAGACCCGTGCCTGGCGCCCGCCGGCCTCGTCGCGTTCGAGGTGCAGCACCCCATCCTTGCGCCCCGCCACGACGACCTGCAAGACGTCGGTGAAGGCCGCGTCGCGCAGCGAGCCCTCGATCACGCGCGTTCGCCCTCGTCGAACAGCCCGCCGTTGCCGGTGGCCGCCGGGGCCGCGACCGGCAGCCCGAGGTGCCGGTAGGTCGCCTCGGTGGCGACGCGGCCCCGCGACGTGCGCTGCAGCAGCCCGCGCTGGATGAGGTAGGGCTCGTGGACCTCCTCCAGCGTGCCGCGGTCCTCGCCGACGGCGGTCGCCAGCGTGTCGAGGCCCACCGGGCCACCCGCGAAGCGCTCGACGACGGCGCGCAGGATCGCCCGGTCGCGCCGGTCGAGGCCCTGGTCGTCGATGCCGAGGCGATCGAGGGCCGTGCGCGTGCGCGCCAGGCCGATGCGCTGCTCCCCCGCGACCTCGGCGAAGTCCCGTACCCGACGCAGCAGCCGCTTGGCGATGCGCATCGTCCCGCGCGCTCGGCGCCCGATCTCCAGCGCGGCCTCGACGTCGATGCCGAGGCCCAGGAGCCGGGCGTCGCGCTCGACCCCCTCGGCCAGTTCCTCGTCGCGGTAGTACTCGAGGTGCTCGATGATGCCGAAGCGCGAGCGCAGCGGTCCGGTGATCAGCCCGGGGCGGGTGGTCGCGCCCACGAGCGTGAAGCGCGGCAGCTCGAGGCGGATCGTGCGGGCCGCCGGCCCCTGGCCGAGGACGATGTCGATCTTGTAGTCCTCCATCGCCGGGTAGAGGTGCTCCTCCGCGACCCTACCCAGCCGGTGGATCTCGTCGATGAAGAGCACGTCGCCCTCCTCGAGCGCGTTCGTCAGGATGGCCGCCAGGTCGCCGGGCTTCTCGATCGCGGGGCCGCTGGTCACGCGCAGGCCGACGCCGAGCTCCGCCGCGATGATGTGCGCGAGGGTGGTCTTGCCCAGCCCGGGGGGGCCGTACAGCAGGACGTGGTCGAGCGCCTCACGGCGCGTGCGGGCCGCCTCGAGGTAGACCGCCAGCTTCTCCTTCAGCCGCTGCTGCCCGACGTACTCGGCGAGCGACGTCGGGCGGAGGGTTCCGTCGTCCACGGCGGCAGGCTATCACGCACCCGCGGCGGCTCTCGGCGCGCCCTCGGCGGGCTGCGCGGCGGCGTGGGCCGGCGCGCGCCACAGCGCCACGATCTCCCCGTCCCGCTCGTAGCGCACGCCCTCGTCGGTCACCACCTCGCGCGTCCCGTCGCGGGCCATCGCAGGCGTCCGCACCCGTTCCAGGAAGGCGGTGCGCGCCTCGGCGTCCAGCCGGTGCAGGTGCCTGCGCCACACCTCGGAGCGACGCAGGGCGACCTCGAGCCAGCCGCCGCGGCGCCAGCGCAGCGCGACCCAGCTCGACTGCACCACGATGCCGAGGAACAGGGCCCACCACACGCCGGTCGTGCCCCAGGGGCCCCAGGCGCCCAGCAGCCAGGCGAGCGGCACGACCACCAGCCAGCGGCCGGCGACGGTCCCGAAGAGCCCCGGGCGCACGTCGCCGGCCCCGCGCAGCGCGCCGTTCAGCACCATGAAGACCGCCAGGATCGGTTGCACCGCCCCGTTGATGCGCAGGTACGCGGCGCCGTCGGCGACGACGATCGGGTGCGCGCTCGGGTCGAACGAGCGGACGAGCGGCTCGGCGAACACGAACAGCGTCAGGCCGACGGCGCCCATGAGGCCGAGCGCCGTGGCGAGCGCGGCGTGGCCCGAGCGCCAGGCCTGGTGCGGCTGCCAGGCGCCGAGCGCCTGCCCGACCAGGCTGGTCGCCGCCACGCTGATCGCCACGCCCGGCATGAAGGCGAAGCTCTCGATCTGCAGGCCGATCGCCATCGCGGCCGCCCCGTAACTGCCGGAGTCGGTCGCCGTCACGGCCCGCACGACCAGGAAGCCGGCCGCGACGTACGCCAGCGACTGCAGGCCCGAGGGCACGCCGATCGCCAGCAGGTCGCGGATGCGCGAGCCGTTCCAGCGCCAGCGCCCGGCCGGCCAGCGGATGACGTTCGCGCCGGCGCCGATGACGAGCAGCGCCAGCGTCAGGCCGAGCGCCCGTGCGAGCAGCGTGCCCACGGCGGCACCCGGGACCCCGAGGGCGGGGAAGGGACCGGGACCGAACATGAAGAGCCAGTTGAAGAGCACGTTGGCCGCGTTGGTGGCGCCCGCCAGCCACAGCGGCGTGACGGTGTCGCCGGCCCCCTGCATGAGGCTGGTCAGCGCGATCTGCGCGACCAGCAGCACGGTGCCGGCGAACAGGATCGTCAGGTAGCCGCTGCCGGCGTCGACGACCTCGGCCGGGCCGCCCCCGTTGAGGAAGGTCATCATGGGGCGCGCGATGAGGACGCCCAGCGCGCTGACGCCGAGCGACAGCACCAGCGACAGCAGCAGCGCCTGGCGGGTGACGTCCTGCAGGGCCAGTGGATCACGGGCGCCCTTCGCTTGGGCGGCGAGCGCCATCGCACCGGCCGTCACCGCCATGACGACCACCAGGATCAGCAGCCGCACGGAGGTGGCCATCCCGACGGCGGCGACCGACAGCGGGCCGAGCCGACCGGCCATGAACACGTCGACGACGTTCACCAGCGTCTGGAGGAGGTTCGCCAGCACGACCGGCAGCGCCAGCCGCACCACCGCCCGCAGGGTCGGCGCGTGCAGGACGTGGGCGAAGGGCATGACGGCGCGCGCGAGCATCGGCGAGCAAGCTACCACCGCCCCGCGCGGGACGCGCGGGCACGCGCGGGACGCGCGGGCCTGCGCGGCGCCGCGTCCCGGGCGTTCGCTGGTCACGTCCCCTCCGGCGGTAGCATGCGGCGTCAAGCCCGAACCCGGGAGGAAGCGCATGCCCACCCATTCCGTCCGCATCGGCTCCGAGAGCCGCGAGTTGCCGATCGTCAACGTCGGTCCCGTCTCCGTCGCCCTGCTCAACCTGCTCGGCGACACCCGGCTGACGGAGGCCGCCGCCGACGAGCTCGCGGCGCGCGTGCCGGCCGGGGTCGAGGTCCTGGTCACGCCCGAGGTCAAGTCGGTCCCGCTGGCCCACGCGATCAGCGTCCGCACGGGTCTGCCGTACGTGGTGGTCCGCAAGACGCACAAGCCGTACATGGTGGGCCCGATCTCGCGCACGGTCAACTCGATCACGACCGGCAAGCCGCAGGACCTGGTCATCGACGGCGCCGACGTCCCGCGGCTGCAGGGCCGGGCGATCGCGGTGATCGACGACGTCGTCTCGACCGGCGCCACCCTGACGGCGCTGACCGAGCTGCTGGCCGAGGTGGACGCCCGCGTCGTCGCCACCCTCGTCGTGTTCACCGAGGGCGACGCCCGCGACGACGTGGTGGCGATCGGCCACCTCCCGCTCTACCCGGCCGAGGCCGGAGCGTGACCGGCCGGGCAGGGCCATGAGCGAGTTCGACGACGCCAAGGAGCGCATCCGGGCGCGCGTCGATCTCGCGCAGCTGGTCGGCGAGACCGTCGCGCTCAAGCCGGCGGGACGCGGCCAGCTCAAGGGGCTCTGCCCGTTCCACAGCGAGCGCACGCCGTCGTTCCACGTCCACGTCGAGCGCGGCTTCTTCTACTGCTTCGGCTGCGGGGCCAAGGGCGACGTCTTCGATTACGTGATGCGCACCCAGGGCCTCGAGTTCCGCGACGCCCTGCAGCTCCTGGGCGAGCGCGTCGGCATCGAGGTGCGCGGCGCGCCCGCCGGGCAGGGGCGCCGGCGCGACCTGCTGGAAATCCACGACGCCGCCCTGGCCTGGTTCACCGGCCAGCTACCGGGCAGCCCGGCCGCGGATTACCTGCGGCGCCGCGGCCTGACCGACGAGACGGTCCGCGCATGGGGCCTGGGATTCGCGCCCGACGCCTGGGACGGCCTCCTGAAGCACATGCTCACCCGCGGCGTGCGCGACGACGACCTGCTGGCGGCTGGCCTGATCACCGAGAACGAGCGGGGCAGGCGCTACGACCGCTTCCGCGGCCGGGTGATGTTCCCGGTCCGCGACGGCATGGGTCGGGTCGTCGGCTTCGCCGGCCGCCTGCTCGACGACGGCGTCCCCAAGTACCTCAACAGCCCTGAGACGGCGCTGTTCAAGAAGGGCGAGCTGCTCTACGGCCTCGACCGGGCCCGCACCGCGATCCGCGAGAGCGGCGAGGTGATCGTCGTCGAGGGCTACATGGACGTGTTGGCGCTGCACCAGACGGGTTTCGGCAACGCGGTCGCCGCGCTGGGCGCGAACCTGACCGTGGAGCAGGCGGACCAGCTGACCCGGCTCGACGCCCAGCGCGTGCTGCTGGCGTTCGACGCGGACGACGCCGGCCAGCGCGCGGTGCTCGCCGGCCTCGAGCAGAGCGTCGGCCGCCGCTTCCTGGTGCAGGCCGTGCGGCTGCCGAGCGGCAAGGACCCCGCCGACGCCGTGCTGGCGGGCGAGGCGGAGCGCGAGGCGTTCGCCGCGGCGCTGCGCACCGGTGTGTCGGAGGTCGCCTTCCGCTTCGAGCGGGTGCTGGCCCAGCACGATGCCGCCACGCCACGCGGTCAGCGGGCGGTCCTGCTGGACCTGCTGCCGGCGCTGCAGCCGCGCGACGTCGTCGATCCGGTGGCGAGCGAACTGCGCCGCCTGGTCGTCGACCACCTCGGTCTCGACGCTGGCCGCCTCGACGCCTGGTTGGCCTCGCAGCGGCCGCAGCGGCTCGACGAGACCTCCATCCGCGGGCTTCGGCGCCGCGGCGAGGACCTGAGCCCCGTCCGGCTGCTCGAGCTCGAGGTGGTCGGCCTGCTCCTGCTGGAGCCCGAGCGGCTGCGCGAGCGCGTGCGCCGGGCGCTCGCGGCCCTGCCCGCCGAAACGGGCGAGTCCGAGTTGGTGTCGTTCGCCGAGCTGTGCGAGCGCTGCGGTTGGCGCGACGCGGAGATCGTCGCGGCGGTGCAGGCGCGCGATGGCGGCGAGCGGGTGCTGGAGCGGCTGGTCGTGCACGCGGCCGAGGCGAGCGCGGACGTGCGCCTGGACGTCGACCTGCGGCTCGACCAGCTCATCTCGCGGGTGCGCGAGCACCACGTCGAGGCGGGGCGGAGGCTGCGCCAGGAGCGGCTGATGCAGCGGCTGGAGGAGGCGCGCGCCGAGGTCCACGACCCGGCCACCCCGCGCGAGCGCCTCGAGGCGGCCTACGCCGACCTCGCCGAGGTCCAGGGGGCGCTGTCGGCGCGCGAGGGCGAGCGGCGCCTGCGCTCGGCGGAGACGCTGCGGCGCATCGCGCATCGGCGTCGTGGTCGGGCATGAACGGGTGGCGGGCCAAGATTGACACTGCGCGAGCGCCGCTGCTATGCTCGCCCACGCAGCGTGTGGGGCAGAGGAATGCCCACCACAACGCGTTTTTTTGTGCCCTAGCGATCTTCCGTCCCCCGATCTTGACCCCGAGCGGCCGAGCCGCACGGAGGTGTGCCGAAAGGAGGTCTACTTGGAAGCTTCCAGAGACCCCATCCTCCAGGACCTGATTCACCACGAGAAGGCCGTGGTCGCCAAGGTCGAGGAGGCTCGCGCCGAGGCGGAGCGCATCGTCGCTCAGGCTCGGGGCGAGGCCCGTGAATCGATCGAGCGCGCGCGAGCGGAGGCCGAACGGCTCACCCGCGAGATCGCCGAGAGCACCCGCGAGGACGCGGCCGCCGCCCGTGACGAGGTCCTGAGCGCGGCGCGGGCCGCCGCGGATGAGATCGCCGCGCGCGCCAGCGCCCGGCGCGATGCCGCCGTCGCACGCGTCGTGGAGCGGGTCCTGCCATGATCACGCCGATGGACCAGCTGCTGCTCGTCGGCCGCAAGGGTGCGGCCCACGACGTGCTGGTCGCCTTGCAGGGCCTCGGCGTGGTGCAGATCGACACGGTCGACGTCGATG
>JAABRV010000070.1 GCA_011390735.1 Trueperaceae bacterium
GACTGAAGCCATGACGCAACCAGCCAAGCCCCCCACCCTCGGGGTCTGCTACTACCCCGAACACTGGCCCGAGGACACCTGGGCCGAGGACGCGGCCCGCATGCGCGCCATCGGCCTCACCTGGGTGCGCGTCGGCGAGTTCGCCTGGAGCGAGCTCGAGCCCGAGCCCGGCCGCTACGACTGGGGCTGGCTCGATCGCGCGATCGACGGCCTCGGCGCCGCCGGACTCCGGGTGGTCCTCGGCACCCCCAGCGCCACACCGCCCAAGTGGCTGGTCGACCGCATGCCCGACATGCTGCCCGTCGGCCGCGACGGGCTGACGCGCGGCTTCGGCTCGCGCCGGCACTACGACTTCAGCCACGAGGGCTACCGCGACGAGGCCGCCCGCATGGCCGCCGCCATGGCCGAGCGCTACGGCCGCCACGAGGCGGTGGGCGCCTGGCAGATCGACAACGAGTACGGCTGCCACGACACCGTGCGCACGGCCGGCCCGGTGGCGCTCGCCGCCTTCCGCCGCTGGCTGGCGGAGCGCTACGGCACCGTCGACGCGCTCAACGAGGCCTGGTGGACGCGCTTCTGGTCGATGCGCTACCGCTCCTTCGACGAGGTCGAGCTGCCGGTCGGCGCCGTGACCGAGGCCGCCCCGGGCGCCCGGCTCGACTACGCGCGCTTCGCCTCCGAGGCCGTGGTCGCCTTCCACCGCCGGCAGGTGGACGAGATCCGGCCCCGCTCGCCCGGCCGACCCATCACCCACAACGACATGGGCTTCTTCCCCGACCTCGACGCGCACGCGCTCGGCCGCCACCTCGATGCGATCACCTGGGACAGCTACCCGCTCGGCATGCTCGAGGAGTCGCCGCTACCCCCCGAGGTCAAGCGCCGCTACGCCCGCACCGGCCACCCCGACCTGGTCGCCTTCAACCACGACGTCTACCGCGGCGCGCTCGTGCCCGAGCCCGGCGCGCCCTACCGGCCGTTCTGGGTGATGGAGCAGCAGCCGGGCCAGGTGAACTGGGCGCCCACCAACCCCCTGCCCACGCCCGGCGCGGTGCGCCTGTGGACCCACCAGGCGATCGCCCACGGCGCCGAGGTCGTCAGCTACTTCCGCTGGCGCGCGGCCCAGGGCGCGCAGGAGCACATGCACGCCGGCCTGCTGCGCCACGACCGCACGCCCGACCGGGCGCTGCTCGAGGCCGAGGCCGCCGCCCGCGACCTCGCCGCGCAACCCGAACCGTCGGCGCGCCGACGGGGCCACGTGGCGCTGCTGCTGAGCTATGAGGACCTGTGGGCCGCCCAGATCCAGCCGCACGCCGCGGGTTGGCGCGAGTGGCTCGTGTGGGTCGAGGTCTACGGCGCGCTCCGCGCCCTCGCGCTCGACGTCGACGTCGTGCCACCCGACCGCGACCTCACGCCCTACGCGCTGGTGGTGGCCCCCTCGGCGACGATCGCCGACGACGCCCTCACCGCCTCGCTGCGGCGCGCCCTGGACGCCGGCGCGCGCGTCGTCCTCGGCCCCCGCAGCGGCGCGTACCGCCGCGACATGGTCGTGCACGCCCCGGCGCCCGGACCGCTGGCGGAGCTGAGCGGCGTGCGCGTCGGCCGCGTCGACACGATGCGGCCCGGCACGACCGGCACGCTCTCGACGCGCGAGCCGATGCTCGGCATCCTCGAGCCGGCCGGCTACCACACCTGGGCCGATCTCCTCGAACCCGAGGCGGGCACCGAGGTGTGGGCGACCTACGCCGAGCACGCCTACGCCGGCGAGGCCGCCATCACGATGAAGGCCCAGGGCGCGGGCATGGTCGTCACCAGCGGGGCCTGGCTCGACGGTCCCACCTGGGCGCGCCTGCTCGGCACGCTGGCGCTCCAGGCGGGGCTGCCGGTGCTGCCGCTGCCCGACGACGTCCGCCTCAGTCGCCACGCCGGCCGACCGCTGCTGCAGAACTTCGGCGGCGAGACGGCCAGCGTCGACCTGCGGCCCATCGGCGGGCCGCTCGTCGAGGTGCCGCCTGTCGACGTCGCCTGGGTCGACCTGCCCGAGACCGCCGACGGCTCAGCCGGCCCAGGATGAGCCCCGACCGCCGGCCCAAGGTCACCAGCCAGACGGTGGCCCAGCGGGCCGGCGTGTCGCGCACGACCGTGTCGTTCGTGCTCAACGACCGCGACCAGGGGATCCCCGAGGAGACCCGCGAGCGGGTGCTGCGGGCCGCCGCGGAGCTCGGCTACGTGCCCTCCGCGGCGGCCACCACCCTGGCGAGCGGCCGCACGCGCACCGTCGGCTTCGTCGTGTGCAACGCCCGCCACCTGCTCACCGACGCCTTCCTGCCGCAGGCGATCTTCAGCCTGACGGAGGCGGCCCACCGCCGCGGGTTCCGGGTGATGGTCGAGGCGATCGACGACCCCCGGCGGCCGCACGCGTACCACGAGCTGGTGCGCGCGGCGCGCATCGACGGCATGGTGGTGATGAACCCACGCGGCGACGACGGCCCGCTCGCCGAGCTCATCGCCTCCGGCTACCCGGTGGTCACGATCGGCCGGCCCCCCGGCGGCAAGGGACACGCCCTCGACGTCGACAACGTCGCCGCCGAGCGGTCGGCGACCGAGCACCTGCTCGCCGGCGGCCGGCGCCGCCTGGCGCACCTCGGCTATGGCGCGGCGCGCTACACGACGGTCGCGGAGCGGGTCGCCGGCTTCCGGGCCGCGCTCGCGGACGCCGGCCTGCCGTTCGATCCCGAACGGGTCGCCTACGGCAACTACTCCCCGGACTCCGGCGCCGAGGCCACCCATGACCTGCTCGACCGCCTCGGCCACCGCGTCAGCGCCGGCGCGCCCTTCGACGGCCTCGTGTGCGGCAACGACACCGTCGCCCTGGGCGCGCTGACCGCGCTGCGCGAGCGCGGCCTGCGGGTGCCCGACGACGTCGCCGTCGTCGGCTTCGACGACATCCCGATGGCGGCCCACGCCTGCCCGCCCCTGACCACCGTCCGCTCGCCGCTGTTGGCGATGGGCGCGGCCGCCGGCGAGCTGGCGCTCGACCTCATCGAGCACGGCCCGCGGCGCGCCGTCGTGCGCACCCACCCGACCGAGCTGGTCGTACGATCGTCGTGCGGGCGCGGTCCCCACGGGCCGGCGGCCCGACGCGTCCCCTAGGAGCCCCGATGCCCCACCCCACCATCGCCTTCGTCGGCGCCGGCAGCACCGTCTTCGCCAAGAACCTGCTCGGCGACATCCTGAGCTCGCCCGCCCTGGCCGAGAGCGACATCCGGCTGTTCGACATCGACCCCGCGCGCCTCGACCTCTCCGAGGTCGTCGCCGGTCGGGTCGCCGAGGCGGTGGGGGCGCGACCGCGCGTCACCGCCACCACCGACCGCGAGCGCGCGCTCGACGGCGCCGACTACGTGCTGAGCATGATCCAGGTGGCGGGCTACCGCCCCGGCACCGTCCGCGACTTCGAGATCCCCAAGCGCTACGGGCTGGAGCAGACGATCGGTGACACGCTCGGCATCGGCGGCATCATGCGCGGCCTGCGCACCGTCCCCGCCATGCTCGAGGTGGTGCGCGACATGGAGCGGCTGTGCCCCGACGCGCTGCACCTCAACTACGTCAACCCGATGGCGATCGTCACCTGGGCGCTCAACACGGCCTCGCCGATCCCGACCGTCGGCCTGTGCCACAGCGTGCAGGGCACCGCCGCGCAGCTGGCGAACGACCTCGGCGTGCCCGCCGGCGAGCTCGACTACCTCGCGGCGGGCATCAACCACATGGCCTTCTACCTCAAGCTCGAGCACGCCGGCGTCGACCAGTACCCGGCGCTCAAGCGGTTGGCGGCCGAGGGACCGGTGCCGGACTGGAACCGCGTGCGCTACGACGCGCTGCGCCGGCTCGGCTTCTTCGTGACCGAGTCGAGCGAGCACTTCGCCGAGTACGTCCCCTGGTACATCAAGCGCGCCCACCCCGAGCTGCTCGAGCGCTACCAGGTCCCGCTCGACGAGTACCTCGGCCGCTGCGAGCTGACCGAACTGGCCTGGCCGTTCGCCGAGGCCGAGCTGCGTGAACCGGGCAGCCAGAGCCTCGACGACCTGCGCCTGGCGGTCGAGGCGGCCGGCATCCGCGCGATGCCGGACACCACCGCGCACCACCTGGCCGAGTTCGAGCGCCTGCACCGCGTGGAGCGCTCGATCGAGTACGGCGCCACGATCATCGAGGCGATCGAGACGCGTGCGCCGGCCGTCGTCTACGGCAACGTGCCCAACGACGGCCTGATCGACGGCCTGCCGGACGGCTGCTGCGTGGAGGTCCCCTGCCTGGTCGACGGCAACGGCGTCCAGCCGGTGCGCGTGGGCGCGCTGCCGCCGCAGCTCACGGCGCTCATGCGCACGAACGTCAACGTCCAGGAGCTCACCGTCGCCGCCGCCCTGCAGGGCAAGCGCGAGCACGTCGTCCACGCGGCCATGCTCGATCCGCACACCGCGGCCGAACTCACCCTCGACGAGATCGAGGCCCTGGTCGACGACCTGTTGCGCGCGCACGCGGACTGGTTGCCGGCAGAACTCGTCGCCTAGGCGGTGTCCCAAGCCGGTGGCCGCCCGGCGGCGGGCCGCGGTCGGGGTGCGAGACTGGTCTTGGCCAGCGACCGGAGGAACCCCGTGCCCACCCTGCTCACCGTCCCCGCGCCCCGCGAGATCCGCCTGGA
Source organism: Trueperaceae bacterium (assembly GCA_011390735.1). Classification (GTDB taxonomy): domain Bacteria; phylum Deinococcota; class Deinococci; order Deinococcales; family Trueperaceae; genus JAABTL01. The sequence goes on from JAABRV010000070.1 coordinate 4,694, forward strand.
GAGCGTCCCGAGCGAGCCGCCCGGGCCCGGGCAGGTCCGCATCGAGACGCTGTACAGCGGCATCAGCGCCGGCACCGAGCTGGCGACCTACCGCGGCAGCAACCCGTACCTGCACAGGCGCTGGGACGCCGAGCAGCGGCTCTTCCAGGCGAGCGACGCGCCCAGCCTCGCCTACCCGGTGCGCCACATGGGCTACGAGGAGGTCGGCCGCGTGGTCGAGCTGGGGCCGGGCGTGGGGGAGCCGGCCGTCGGCGACCTCGTATACGGCACCTGGGGCCACCGCACCGAGGCCGTGGTCGACGCCGCCTGGGCGGCGGCCCGGCGGCTGCCCGACGGCCTCGACCCGCTCGTGGGGATCTTCTCGCACATCGGCTCGGTGGCCCTGAACGGGGTGCACGACGCGGCGATCCGCATCGGCGACACCGTCGCCGTCTTCGGCCTCGGGGTCCCGGGGCAGATCGTCGCGCAGCTCGCCCAGCGCTCGGGCGCGACGGTCATCGGCGTCGACCCGCTCGCCGACCGCCGCCGGCTGGCGACGGACCTGGGCGCCGTCGACCTCGCCCTCGACCCGGCAGCCGGTGGCGCGGCCGAGACGATCAAGGCGCGCACCGAGGGCCGCGGCGCCGACGTCTCGATCGAGGTCTCGGGCGTGGCGGTCGCCCTGCACGAGGCGATCCGCGCCACCGCCTACTCGGCGCGCGTCGTCGCGCTCGGCTTCTTCCAGGGCGAACCCACCGGCCTCGCGCTCGGCGACGAGTTCCACCACAACCGCGTCTCGCTCGTCGCCTCGCAGATCTCGGGCGTGGCCCCCGAGCAGAGCTACCGCTGGGACAAGCCGCGCCTGGCACGCACGATCATGGCGCTGCAGGCCGCTGGGACGCTGAACCTGCGCCCGCTCGTCAGCCACGTGCTCCCCTTCGCGGAGGCCGCGGCGGCCTTCGCCATGCTCGACGCGGCGCCCGAGTCCGCGCTGCAGGTGGTGCTGGCGACGGAGGCGGCCCCGGCGTCGACCGTGGCCGCGATCGGGGGCACGGCATGAGCGGCGACCTTCGGGCGCTGCGCATCGCGATGGTGGGGGCCGGCGGCTTCGCTGCCCGGCACCTGGACGTCCTCGCGCGCGAACGCGGCGTCGAGATCGTCGGCCACGTCTCCCGGACGCTCGCGGCGGCCGAGGGCCAGGCCCGCAGGTTCGGCGGTCGGGCCTTCGGCGGCGTCGAGGCGCTCCTGGCGAACGAACGCCTCGACGCCGCCTGGATCACCGTGCCGCCGCACGCCCACGGGGCGATCGAGCACGCGCTCATCGCCGCCGGCGTGCCGTTCTTCGTCGAGAAGCCACTCTCAGGCGTCCGCGCCACCGGCGAGGCGATCGGGCGCGCGGTGGCCGACGCCGGCCTCATCGCCGCCGTCGGTTACCACTGGCGGGCGCTCGACACGATGGTCGAGTTGCGCGCGCGGCTCGCCGACGGCCCGCCGGTGGCCATGGTCACCGGCGCCTGGCACGCCAGCACCCCGCCGCCCGCGTGGTGGCGGTCGCAGGCACGCAGCGGCGGGCAGTTCGTCGAGCAGGCGACGCACCTGCTCGACCTCGCGCGGCACCTCCTCGGGGAAGCCGTGGTGACGCACGCCGTCGCGGACCGTCACCCGCGACCGCGTTTCCCCGATGCCGACGTGGCCGACGTCAGCGCCGCCACGCTGCGCTTCAGCGCGGGCGCGCTCGGCGTCTTCACCGCCACCTGCCTGCTCGGCGGCAGCGACCGCGTCGAGCTGCAGGTCGCGCGCGAGGGCGAACTCATCACGGTCACGCAGGGATCGGTCGTCTACGACGACGGGCGCGAGCGGCGCGAGGTGCGGGTGACCGGCGATCCGGTCGTGACCGAGGACCGCGCGTTCATCGCGGCGGTGCGCAGCGGCGATGGTGACGCGGTGGTCTGCGACTACGCGGACGCGTTGCGGACGCATGCGCTGGCGCACGAGGTGGTGGAGGCGGCGGGGTGAGGCAGCGGAATGCGCGATGATCGACCTACCATGACCGTCTTCGACCCCACCGACCACCCCCACCGCCGCTACGACCCCCTGCGCGACCAGTGGGTGCTCGTGTCGCCCCACCGCACGAAGCGCCCCTGGCAGGGCCAGACGGAGACGCCGGCCACCGACGAGAAGCCGCGCCACGATCCGGACTGCTACCTCTGCCCGGGCAACACACGCGCCGGCGGCCACCGCAACCCCGACTACGACGGCACCTTCGTGTTCACCAACGACTTCGCCGCGCTGCTGCCCGACGTGCCGCCGGCGCCCGCAGACCCCGATCCGCTCTTCCGCCTCGAGGCCGTGCCCGGCACCTGCCGCGTCATCTGCTTCTCGCCGCGCCACGACCTGACCTTCTGCCAGCTGCCCGTCGCCGACATCCGCCGGGTCGTCGACCTGTGGGCCGACCAGACCACCGAGCTCGGCCGCAGCTACCGCTGGGTGCAGGTGTTCGAGAACAAGGGCCAGCTGATGGGCGCCTCGAACCCCCACCCCCACGGCCAGATCTGGGCACTCGACGCGGTGCCGACCGAGGTGGCCCGCGAGGACGCCAGCCAGCGACGTTGGCTCGAGCAACGCGGCAGCGTCCTGCTGTTGGATTTCGCGCGCGAGGAGCTCGCCCGCGGCGAGCGCGTGGTGGTATCGAACGACCACTGGGTCGCGCTCGTGCCCTACTGGGCGACCTGGCCGTTCGAGCTCATGCTGCTGCCGCATGCCCGCCACGTCGCCCGCCTACCCGACCTCACGGATCCCGAGCGCGACGCCCTCGCCGACGTCGCCAAGCGCGCGTTCACGCGCCTCGACAACCTCTTCCGCACCTCGTTCGCCTACTCGTTCGGCTGGCACGGCGCCCCGTTCACCGAGGACGCCGCCACCGACGCCTGGCAGCTGCACGCCCACGCCTACCCGCCGCTGCTGCGCTCCGCGACCGTGCGCAAGTTCATGGTCGGCTTCGAGATGCTGGCCGAACCGCAGCGCGACCTGACGCCGGAACAGGCGGCGGAGCGGCTGCGGTCGCTCTCGGACGTCCACTACCTCGAGGCCGAGCGATGAGGGCCGCGCACGGCCGCGGCGCGCACCCGCGCGAGCGGGCGGTCACCGCATTCCACGCCACCTACGGCCGCCCGCCCACCCATCTCGTGCGCGCCCCGGGCCGCGTCAACCTCATCGGCGAGCACACCGACTACAACGACGGCTTCGTGCTGCCGATGGCGCTCGAGCGCGCGGCCTGGATCGCGCTCGCGCCACGCGATGACGGCGTGGTTCGGCTGGCGGCCGACGACCTCGGCCAGCAGGGCACGTTCGCCATCGCGACCGCGCGCTCGCGCGACACCCGTGGCGACGCCCGCGACCCGCAGGGCGGCTGGCTCGAGTACCCTCGCGGCGTCGCCTGGGCCCTCCAGGACATGGGTCACACGCTCGCGGGCTTCGACGGCGCGCTCGCGTCCGACGTCCCGCGGGGCGCCGGCCTCTCCTCCTCCGCCGCGGTCGAGCTGGCGGTGGCCGCGGCCTTCGCCGCCGCCAGCGGGTTCGACTGGGACCCGCCCGCGATCGCCCGCGCGATGCAGCGCGTCGAGAACCTGTGGGTCGGCGTTCAGAGCGGGATCATGGACCAGCTCATCGGCGCCGCCGGCGTCGCGGGCCACGCGCTGCTCATCGACTGCCGGGACCTGAGCCTGCGCCCGGTGCCGCTGCCCGACGGCGTCGCGGTCGTCGTGCTCGACACCGACACCCGCCGCACCCTCGTCGGCAGTGCCTACGACGATCGGCGGGCCGCCTGCACGCGGGTGGCACGCGAGCTCGGCGTGACCGCGCTGCGCGACGCCGACGCCGACGCACTGGCGGCCGCGGCCAAGCGGCTCGACCCCGTCGACCTGCGGCGCGCCCGGCACGTCATCGGCGAGAACGCCCGCACGCTCGAGGCCGCCGACGCGCTCGCCGACGGCGACGTGGCGCGCCTGGGAAGCCTGATGGACGCAAGCCACGCGAGCCTGCGCGACGACTACGAGGTGTCGTCGCCGGCGCTCGACGCGATCGTCGGTGCCGCCCGGGCCGCGCCCGGCTGCCTCGGTGCGCGCATGACCGGCGCGGGCTTCGGCGGCTGCGCCGTGGCGCTCGTGGGGCGCGACGACGTCGAGCCCTTCGTGGCGGCGACCGCCGACGCCTACCGCGCGGCGACCGGCCACGAGGCGCGTGCGTACGTCAGCGCGGCGGCGGCCGGGGCGGGGCAGGAGCCGCTGGACGGCACGGGGAACGCCTAGGGCACGGAGGCCGCGACCCGCAGCGGCGGCCCGACGATCGACGCAACCTCGTCGATCGCGGCGCCGGCGTCGTTCGTGACCGCCTCCACCAGCGCCAGCGAGACGCCGCGCACCGCAGCCATCGCCGCGTCCTTGTCGACCGGCCCGACGCTGTGGCCGAGGCGCTGCGCCAGCCAACTCGGCACCAAGTGCATGGTGTCGTTGAGGTCGTTGTGGCCGCCCCTCTCGAGGACGAGGGCCAGCACCGGCGCCGTGGACGCGTCCACGAGGCGCGCGAAGCGGTCGCCGTTGATGGGCGCGAAGTAGCCGAGCGCCGGATCCGAGTCGACGACGACGAGCGGTCGCTCGCTGCCCGCCTCCAAGCGCGCCGCATCGACCGGGGCCCACCACGGGTCGAGTGCCAACGCCGCGACGCAGCCGTCCCAGGCGTGGCACACGTCGACGGCCACCCCGCCGCCGGTCGAGTGGCCGACCGCGACGACCCGCCCGAGGTCGAGGGCACCCGCGAACATCGCCAGGTCGCCCACCGGCAGGAGGTCGCGCAGCGTGCGGAGCAGCGCCAGCGTGTCGGCGGTCCAGCGCGTCCCCGTCGCCAAGACCGCGTCCGCGTAACCCGGCGCGTCGGCCGCGGGCAGGCCGACGTACGGCAGCGTCGTGCCGTCGGCCAGGGTCGTCCCGAGGGCATCGCCCGGGTGGTCGATGGCGGCCACCACCGCGCCGTGGCTCGCCAACTCCTCGACGAGGAAGGTGTTCTGGCTACGGAAGCCGCCCAGTCCGTGGTCGAAGGTGACCAGCGGCCAGCCGGACGCCTCGGGCGCTGACGCCAGCTGAGCCGACCACGTCGCATGGGTGCGGACCAGCGCGAGGTGGCCCGACGCGAACGCCGGTAGGCCGCCGCTGGCGGCCAGGGCCGGCAGCACGACACTGGCACGCTCGATCCAGGGCGCGTCGGCCGGTGGCGGCGGGTCGGCCGCGACCGGGTACCACAGGCGCGCCATGCTGCGCCGTCCCGTCTCGACCGTGCCGTCCGCCAGGACCGCGTCCGGCAGTGCCAACACGAACGACACGGTGCCGACCGCCCAGGGACCCGTCGGGGCCGGGAGAACCGGCACCGGCAGCAGTACGGGAACGGCCGCCGTCGGCAGCCAGAGCAGGATCCACAGCAGCGCCCGACCCCACGGACGCGGCCGCCGCCTGCGGCGGTTCGCACCGCGTCGACCCCACACCGCCTTCGCATGCGGCCGCTCCCAGGGCAACAGGATCAGCGCCGCCACCACCGCGAGGTAGGTCGGCCCCAGCGACCACCTCGGGCCCTCGAACGCGAGATGCGCGATCCACGCGCCGCCGGCGGCCACGGCGAACGCGCTCCGCCACACCGCGCCCGCCTCGCCGCGGACGAGCATGCTGACGATGCGCCCCGCCACCGCCGCGACCAGGAGCCACTCGAGCGGCCTCACGCGCTCCGAACCCCGACCGTGTCCGCGCCGCCCAACCGCAGCACGCCCTCGGCCGCGAGCGCGGCGATCTCCTCGCCTCCCAGGCCCAGCGCATCGCGCAGCACGTCGGCCGTGTGCTCGCCCAGCAGCGGCGAGGGGCCCGGCGGCAGCGCCGCGGCCCCGAAGGGGCTCGCGAGCGTCGGGATCGGGCCCGCGACCGGATCGACGACCGTCGCGACCATCCCGCGCGCGGCCACCTGAGGATCGGCCAGCGCCTCGGGCAGCGTCAGCACCGGCGTCGCCGGGACGCCCGCGGCCACGAGTCGCTCGACCCAGACGGCCCGCGACTGCTTCCTGAAGCGCTCCGCCAGCGCCGCCACCAGTTCCTCGCGGTGGCGTACCCGGGCGCCGTTGCTCGCGTAGCGCTCGTCGCTAGCCCAACCCGGCTCGCCCACCACCGAGGCCACGCGACCGAACTGCGTGTCGTTGCCGCAAGCGAGCACGAAGGGTGCGTCGGCGGCATCGAACGCCTGGTACGGCACGATGTGCGGGTGCGCGCTGCCCAGCCGGGCGGGTGCGGCACCCGTCAGTAGGGTCGCCTGCGCCTGGTTGACCAGGCTGGCGAGCGCGACGTCGAGCAGGGAGAGGTCGAGGTGCCGCCCGCCGCCGCCGGCGTCGCGCGCCCGCAGCGCCGCCAGCACCCCCACGGCCGCGTGCAGACCGGTCAGCACGTCGATCCAGGCGACCGCCAGCTTGACGGGGGGGCCGTCCGGCTCGCCGGTGGCCGCCATCAGGCCCGAGATCGCCTGCAGCGCGGCGTCGTACCCGGGTTCGCGCGCCCGCGGGCCCGTCTGGCCGAAGCCCGTGATCGAACAGGTCACCAGCCGCGGCTCCAGGCCTCGCAGCGTCTCGCTGTCCAGCCCGTAACGCGCCAGGTCGCCGGCCTTGAAGTTGTCGATGACGACGTCGGCCCGCAGCGCCAGGCGCCGGACCAGATCCGCGCCCCGCGGGTCCTTGAGGTCGACGCAGACGCTGCGCTTGTGGCGGTTGGTGCTGAGGAAATAGGCGGAACGAGCCTCACGGCTCGTTCCGCTTGGCAGATCGGCAGAGCCGATCTGCACGGGCTCTCGCCCCGATCTGCTTGGCAGATCGGCGGAGCCGATCTGCTTGGTGGATCGGCGCCATGGCGCCGATCCACACGCGTACGGCGGCCCCCACCGCCGCGTGTCGTCGCCGCGGGGCGGCTCGATCTTCCACACCGTCGCGCCCAGGTCGGCCAGCACCTGGGTGGCGTAGGGACCGGCCAGCACGCGCGAGAGGTCGAGTACGACGACGCCGGAG
>JAABRV010000071.1 GCA_011390735.1 Trueperaceae bacterium
GCCTCCTGGAGCGTTGGCATCCGTCTCGGATAAAGCGCTCGTGGCGAAGATATCGATCCGTGGGGGGCGCCAACGTTCACGCCCCCCACGCTCGGTCCGTCGGCGGCGGCCTACCGCCCCGCCGACACGCGGCTCACTGGAAGCCTTCGAACCACTCCGCGACGCCGCGCTGGATGTTGGTCACGGCGTCCGCGACGGTCTTGTCGCCCGCCATGACGGCCTGCATCTCGTTCTGCAGCAGCGTCGAGCCGCTCGGCTGACCGAAGCGGAAGGCGGTGAGCATGAGGTACGGGGTGCCCTGCTCGTTCATCATCTCGACCATGCCCGCCAGCGCCTCGCTGGTCGGCTGGGTGCCGGGGACGGCCGAGATCTGCTGCAGCTCGTCGGTGAACATCTGCCCGAACTCCTGGCTCGCCAGGAACTCGATGAAGCGCAGCGCGGCCTCCTGGTGGGGGCTGTTGGCGTTGATGCCGTACGAGCCGTCGACGTAGAAGCTGATGGCACTGGGCGTCGCGGCGTCGTCGGCCGGCACCGCGAAGGAGCCGATGCGCAGGTCGGGGTTCAGCTGCGCCATGTTGCCGAGCTCGTACGAGCCGGCGGCGAACATGCCGGCCTGCTCGAACGCGAACAGGGTCTGCATGTCGGTGTAGCCGACGCCGGTGTAGTTGTCCGCCAGGTAGGGCCGCAGCGCCACCATGCGCTCGAGCGCGGCGGCGAAGCGCGGGTCGGTGAAGTCGGTCTCGCCCGCGGTGATCTCCTGGAAGAACGGCGTGCCGCCGTAGAAGGTCGGGCCGACCGCGCCGAACAGCGTCTCGTTGGTCCAGCCGTCCTTGGTGCCGTTGGCGAACGCGTAGACCCCGGAGGCCTTCAGCGCGTCGCCGACCGCGAGGAGCTCGGCCCAGGTGGTGGGCTCCTCGAGCCCGAGGCGCTCGAACATGTCGACGTTGTAGAGCACCTGGACGGTCTGCAGCGCGAACGGCACGCCGTAGACGCCGCCGTCGGCGCGGTTGGTGGCGCCGAGCAGCACGCCCGGGTCGAAGCCCTCCAGCGCCGCGACCTGGCCGTCGAGCCGGACGAGCAGGCCGGCCTGGGCGAGCGACTCCATGCCGCCGTAGGCGCGCAGGTGGACGATGTCGGGGCCGCCGCCGCCCTGCAGCGCGGTGGAGAGGATGGTGTTGTACTCGGTGTTCAGGTAGGGGGTGAAGGTGACGTCGATGTCGGGGTTGTCGGCGTGGAACGCGGCGATGAACTTCTCGTAGGCGGCGACGTCTTCGGTGCGCCAGCTCCAGAAGCTCAGGGTGGTCTGCGCCAGCGCGGAAGCCGCGAAGGCGAAGACCAGGGAGACGATCAGGGCACGAACGGTGCGGGACATGCGGTCCTCCTTGGATCGGCAGGCGAAGCGCCGGCTCCGCCCGTGGCGGCGACGTCGTCGACTGCTGGCGAGTAGCGCGACATGACCATACCAGTCGTGTACCAGTTGGGTCAACGGGCGCTGGCCCCCGCCGGGATCCGGGGTGGGCCCAGCGAGCCGCCACCGGGACGCCGGGGGGCCCAACGAGCCGCCGCCGCGACCCGGCGGTGCGCCGGCCGCCACCGCCCCTCGCGCTCGGTCTACGCCCCCGCCTTCCGCACCCCGAGCTTGCCGGCCGACTTCACCCGGTACATCGCGTCGTCGGCGGCGCGCAGCAAAGCGTCGGCGTCCTTCCCGTCGTCCGGGAAGAAGGCGACGCCGATGCTGGCCCCCAGGTCGTTCGCGAGGCCGAGCGCGGCGGGCGCGCCCTCCACGACGGCGAGCAGCTTGCGCGCCACGACCACCGCGTCGTCCACCTGCTCGACGTCGACCAAGAGCGCGCCGAACTCGTCGCCGCCGAGGCGCGCGATCGTGTCCTCCGCCCGCAGCGACGCTGCCATCCGGGCCGCGACCTGCCGCAGCAGCGTGTCCCCCACCTCGTGGCCGTGGCCGTCGTTGACCAGCTTGAAGCCGTCGAGATCGATGAACAGGAGCGCCAGCCGGCGTCCCTGGCGGCCGGCGGCCGCCAGCGCCTGCCCGAGCCGATCGAGGAAGAGCCGCCGGTTGGGCAGCTCGGTGAGCGCGTCGTGCGTCGCCAGCCGCTCGAAGCGGGCGTGCTCCGCCTGCAGCTCCGCCTCGAGGACCCGCCGCTGGACGGCCGCCGACACCTGGGCGGCGATCGCCTCCGCCGTCGACCGGTCGTCGTCGTCGAAGGCATCGTCGCGGTCGAAGTGGTCGAGGTTGAGCAGGCCATGGATCTCGCCGCCGAGCGTGATCGGCACGGATAGCGTCACCCGGATCTCCCCGCGCCGGCCGACGCGCTCGAGGACGTCGAGCTTCTCCGGCTCGAGCCCGATCGGGGCGTGACCCTGGACGCGCTCCGTGACCGCCTGGCCCGCGTGCCCGATGTCGGACAGCGTCAGCGTGAGCTCGCGCAGCGCCTCGAGGTCGTAGCCGACCGCGGCCTCGAAGCGGAAGGCGCCGTCGCCGAGCCACAGCAGGATGCTGCCGGCCTGGGCGTCCGGGACGATCTCGACGGCGCGCTCGAGCGCGTGCTGGTAGAAGTGGGCGTCGACCATGCTGCCCAGCAGCTCGTTGGTCAGCGCGACCAGCGCCCCGCGGAAGGCGACCTCGCGCTCGAGCCGGCGCTGCTCCGCGATCCGCTGGGTGACGTCGCGCGCGCTGAAGGCCGCCCCCACGAAACGCCCGCCCTCCTCCAGCGTCTGGACCATCGTCTCCAGGTAGCGGAAGCCGCCGTCGGCGTGTGGCGAGCGGTGGACGATCACGCCGCCGGCGCGGCTGGCGAAGCGCTCGTCGATGAGTCGCTCGAGGACCTCGTGTTCGTCGCGGTGGATGACGTCGCGCAGCGTCCGGCCCATGAGCTGCTCGGAGGTGTACCCCATGACGGGGCCGACGCTGGGGCTGACGTACACGATGCGCATCGCCTCGTCGGCGATGACCAACAGGTCGCGCAGCGAGGCCAACGCCCGCCGCAGCACGTCGTCGGTGACGACCAGGCCCGGTCGATCGGTCACGTTGCCCACGTCGTCCACGCCGAACGCCACCTCCAAATCGGAAGCCTATCCGATGGCGGGGGGGTTCGGGGGCCCAGGTGCATGCCCAATCCGTCGGCCGGCGGCACCCGGCGGTGCTAGCCTTCCCCGTGATGCCGACACCTCCGGACGACGTCACCGTCCTCATCACGTCCTTCCTCGAGCCCGAGCACGTGCGGCGCATCGCGGCCGCCGGCGCAGGCGTCCGCGTCCTCTACGACCCACAGCTGGTCGCGCCGCCACGCTTCGCCAGCGACCACAGCGGCCGACCCGGCTTCCGGCGGACGCCGGACCAGGAGGCGCGCTACCTCGGTTGGCTCGCCGAGGCCGACGTCCACTTCGACCTCGACGCCGAGTTCGCGCCGGCGTTCCCGACCCTGGCGCCGCGCCTGCGCTGGATCCAGGCGACCTCCTCGGGAATCGGCCCCCTCGTGCGGCGCACGGGGCTCGACCGCAGCGGCGTCACCATCACCAACGCCGCCGGCATCCATGCCGTGCCACTGGCGGAGCACGTGCTGCTCGCGCTGCTGTACTTCGTCAAGGACGTTCCGGCACGTTTGCGGGAGCAGCGCGCGCACGTCTGGACGCGCCACTCGGGCCGCGAGCTGCACGGCCTGACCGCGACCGTCGTCGGCCTCGGCGCCGTGGGCCTCGAGGTCGCCCGCACGCTGCGGTCCGCCGGCGTCCACGTCATCGGCATCCGGCGCTCGCCCCTCACCGCCGACGAGGCGAACCGGGTCGACGAGGCCGCCACGCCCGCGCACCTGCGCGAGATCCTGCCGCGCAGCGACGCGCTGGTCCTCATCGCCCCCCACACCCGCGAAACGGAGGGCATGATCGGCGCGACCGAGCTGGCGCTGCTACCCCCCGGCGCGATCGTGGTCAACATCGCCCGCGGCGCGCTCATCGACGAGGGCGCGCTGATCGACGGCCTGCAACGCGGGCACCTCGGCGGCGCCGCCCTCGACGTGGCCGCGGTCGAGCCGCTGCCGGCCGACAGCCCGCTGTGGGACCTGCCCAACGTGCTCATCACACCGCACTCGGCGGCCACGGTGGCGCGCGAGAACGAGCGCCTCACCGACCTGTTCGTCGAGAACCTCCGCCGCTACCGCGCGGGCGAGCCGCTGCGCAACCTGCTGAAGCTCTGAGGCGCCGGCTGCCGGACCCGTGGGCGCGCGCCGGCAGATGCGGGCGCTCGGGCACGGGATCTCCAGCGCGCGCTCAGGCCCCCGTGGACCGCCGGTACTCCCCGACCGTCCCGCCCGCCGCCAGCGCGGCCTGGATGGCCCGGTCGCGAGCGAGCGCCTCGGGCACCGCCGCCATGACCGCCACCAGCCGCTCGGCCGGCACGACGACCACGCCGTTCTCGTCGCCGAGCAGCGCGTCGCCGGGGCGCACCACCATGCCGCCGACCGACACCGGCACCTGCGTCTCGCCGCGGGTGCCGAAGACGCCGGCGCGCGGCGTGGCGCCGGTCGCGAAGACCGGGAAGCCGAGCCGCGCGTGCGCCGCCACGTCGCGGCAGGGGGCGCCCAGCACGGCGCCGACCGCGCCGCGGTTGCGGGCCGAGAGCGAGGTGTTCTCGCCCCAGAAGGCGACCGACGCCGCCCCCGGACCCTCGACGACGACCACGTCGCCCGGCTGCGCGAGGTCGATCGCGTCGAACACCGCGGCGAGCTCGGTGCCGGCGGGCCGCGCGGTCACCGCTCGCCCGACCAGCCGGGCGCCCGGCCACATCGGCCGCACGTCGCACCCCATGGCGTTGCTCCGGCCCATGGCGTCCGCCAGGATGCAGCTGAAGCCCTCCTCCTCGAGCGCGTACCTGCGCAGGGCCGCCCAGGCGGCGTCGACCGACGCGACCGCGTCGACCGACGCGACCGCGTCGACCGGCTCAGCCATGGCCGATCTCCTCCGGCAGCCGTGCCAGCAGGTCCGCCCACGCGCGCCGGCCCTCGACGAAGCGGTGCAGGCGGAAGAACTCGTTGGGCGCGTGGATGTCCTCGTCGCCGACGGCGAAGCTGAAGAACACGGTGTCCATCCCGAGGTGCCGCTGGAAGGCCTCGCAGATCGGCACCGAGCCGCCCATGCCGATCACCCACGGCTCGACGCCGTACACGGCGCGCAGCGAACCCACCACCGCACGCAGCCCCGGGTGCCCATCCGGCAACCGGTAGGCCGTCGCGCCCTCCGTCCCGGGCTCGATCTCGAGCGTGACGCCCGGTGGCAGGTGCTCGTGCAGGTGCCGCTCGATCTTGGCCCGCAGGTCGGCGGGGTCCTGGTCGGCGACCAGGCGGCAGGTGAGCTTGGCGTGGGCCTCGCTCGGCAGCACCGTCTTGCTGCCCTCGCCCTGGTAGCCGCCCCACAGGCCGTTGAGCTCGAGCGTCGGGCGGTACCACTGGCGCTCGAGGGTGGAGAAGCCCGCCTCGCCGAAGGCCGCGGGTGCGCCGACCTCGGCGAGGTAGCCCGCGTCGTCGAAGGGGAGCGAGTGGGCCGAGGCACGCCAGGCCTCGGGGATCGGCTGCACGTCCTCGTAGAATCCCGCCACCGCCACGCGGCCGTCCGCATCGTGCAGGCTCGCGACCAACTCCGCCATGGCGTGCAGCGGGTTGGCGATGCCGCCGCCGTGGCGCCCAGAGTGCAGGTCCTTGGCGGCCCCACGCAGGGTGAACTCGAGCTTGAGCATGCCGCGGGTGCTGACCATGGTGCTGGGGTGGTCGGCGCGCCACATGCCGCCGTCGGCGCTGACGACCAGGTCGGCGGTGAGGCGCTCGCGCTCGCGGGTGACGAACGGCACCAGCGAGGGGCTGCCGATCTCCTCCTCGCCCTCGATGAGAAAGACGACGTTGAGCGGCAGGCGCCCGAGCGTCCGGAAGTAGGCGGCCGCCACCGTGATGGGGATGAACATCGGCGACTTGTCGTCCGAGGCGCCGCGGGCATACAGGCGGCCGTCGCGCTCGGTCGGCTCGAAGGGCGGCGAGTCCCAGCGCTCGACGGGATCGGGCGGCTGCACGTCGTAGTGGCCGTAGACGAGCACCGTCGGCGCCCCCGGGGCGCCGCGCCACTCGGCCGTGACGACGGGGTGGCGGGCGGTTTCAAAGACCTCGACCTCGAACGGGCCCGCCGCGCGGAAGCGCTCGGCCAGGTAGGCGGCCGCCCGCCGCACGTCGGGCGCGTGGGAGGAGTCCGCCGAGACGCTGGGGATGCGCACCAGCTCGAGGAGCGCGGCGAGGTCGCCGTCGTGGTGGGCCTCGAGGTCGGCGACGACCGCGGCCGGCGCCAGCAGCTGCGGCGCGCTCACTTGCCGCCGTCCACGGAGAGCACCTGGCCGGTCACCCAGCCGGCGTAGGGCGAGGCGAAGAACAGCACCGCGTGCGCGATGTCCTCCGGCGTGCCGAGGCGCTTCAGCGCGATGCGCTCGACCAGCGCGCGCTGCCCCTCCTCCCCGTAGCTCTCCCACTGCCGCTCGGTGCTGGGGTTGGAGCGCACGAAGCCGGGGGCGACGTTGTTGACGGTGATGCCCCACGGCCCCAACTCGTGGGCCAGCTGCCGCGTCAGGCCGATCTGGGCCGCCTTGGCGGCGGCGTAGGCCTGGATGCCGGTGAGGCTGATGCCCAGGCCGGCGCCGCTGGAGATGTTGACGATGCGGCCGGCGCGGGCCCGCTTCATGCCGGGGGCCACGGCCTGGGCGAAGGCGAAGGCGGCGTCGACGTTGATGGCGAAGAGCGCCCGCCAGTCCTCGCCCGACACCTCCTCGAGCGGCCGGCCCACCTGCCCGCCCACGCCGCCGGCGTTGTTGACGAGGACGTCGACGCGGGCGTCGCCGCCGGCGGCCCCCGCCGCGGCCTCGGCATCCCGCACGAACGCGAAGGCCGCCTCGGCGTCGGTGACGTCGACGACGCGGGTCGTCACGCCGCCGCCGCCCAGCGCGGCCGTTTCGGCGAGCGCCTCGGCGTTGAGGTCACAGGCCCAGACCCGGGCCCCGCGCTCGGCGAAGGCCAGCGCGATCGCCCGGCCGAAGCCGTGCCCCGCGCCGGTGACGATGACGGTCCGACCGTCGAAGCGGGAGATCATGCGTGCCCCCCCACGGCTTCGGGCGCCGCGCGCAGCGCCTCTAGCAGGTCGAGGTTGGCCCGCGAGCGCTCGCGCCGGCCTTCCTCGACGTCGCCGACGAGCTCCAGGATGCGGGCGACCAGCGGCGCGGACGTCCCGAGTGCGGCCGCCTCCCGCGGGATCGGGCCGAGCTGCGCCTCGCCCTCGGTCTTGCGCTTGCGCACGGCCAGGTCCCGCCACACGCCGCTGTGGGTCTTGGCCGAGCGGCGGTTGAACGCGACCATGCCGTCGAGCGAACGCTCGGTGACGTCCCAGGGGACGCCCGGCAGGAAGGCGCCGGGGTCGAAGCCGTCGAACGGCTCGGGCGTGACGCCGCGCGCCTGGGCCACCGCCAGCACCTCGCGCGCGATGGCCGCGAACAGCGGCCGGTACGCGGGCATCGCGTAGCAGTCGGCGATGCCGTCGTCGGTGAGGGCGGTGGCGAAGATCATGGCGCCGACCGCCAGCTTCGACCACAGGTAGCCCCAGATGTTCGGCGTCGTGACGGCGTTCGGCTCGAAGTCCCGCACCGCCGCGTGCACCGCGCGCAGCCGCTCGCTGTCGCGACCGTCGAGCTCCCCGAGCACGAACGCGCCGTGGCCGCCGTAGTGGACGACCCCCGGCTCGAGGTAGTCGGCCCCGAAGTTGACGAAACAGCCCATCGTCCGTGCCGCGCCGACCGCGTCGGCGATGACGAGCTCGTTGAGCCCGTTCTGCAGCGAGACGACGACGCCGTCGTCCGCCAGGAAGGGCGCCAGCGCCCGCGCGGCGGCCTCGGTCGCCTGCGCCTTGACGCACAGGAACACGGTCTCGAAGACGCCCGGCACCTCGTTCGGCAGGTAAGCCGGGGCCTGGACGGTGAACGCGTCGATCGGCCCCTCGATGCGCAGGCCGCGCTCCCGGATCGCCGCGACGTGCTCGGGGACGACGTCGACGAAGGTGACGTCGTGCCCCGCGCGCGCGAGGAAGGCGCCCACCGTGCCGCCGATCGCGCCGGCACCCACGACGGCGACGCGCAGCGGGTCGCCGAGCGGATCAGCGCTCACCGGCCCCACCCGCCCTCGAGCAGCGCCCGGGTCTCCTCCACCGCGATGCCCCAGATGCGCAGCATGTCGGCGTCGGGCTTCTCGTAGGCGCCGCCGTAGTTGCCGTCGCCGACGTAGGCACGCACCTCGGCCGGCGGCAGCACCCGCAGCAGGTCCATGTCGAGCGCCGGCTTCGTCTCCGCCGGCAGCGGCACGCCGGGCAGCCGCGTCCAGGGGAAGTTCTCCATCCACGACGCGTGCGAGGCGTTCGCGTCGACGGCGCGCACCTCGGCCATCGTGCGCGGCGCCGCCCACCAGTTGTGGAACTTGATGCGCATCTCGGGGTGGTCCATCCCGTACTCGATCGCCAGCGCCGCGGCCGGCTGGTTGCCGCCGTGGCCGTTGACGACGAGCACGCGCCGGAAGCCGGCGCGGCGGATGCCGTCGAGCAGCTCGCGAACGACGCGCACGTAGGTGTCGACGCGCAGCGTCATGCTGCCGGGGTAGGCCTGGAAGTAGGGGGCGAGGCCGTAGGGCAGCGCCGGGAAGACCGGCACCCCCAAGGGCTCGGCGGCCTCCTGGGCGACGCGCTCGGCCAGGACCTGATCGACGCACAGGCTCATGTACCCGTGCTGCTCGACCGATCCGAGCGGCAGCACGCAGCGGTCGTCGCTCTGGAGGTAGGCCTCCACCTGCATCCAGTTCATGTCGCGGATGTTCATCGTGCCTCCCGGGGGGGTTCTCCGCGCGCCTTGGCGGCGCGCAGGCGTTCGACGAGGGGGAGCAGGACGGTCTCGACCTGCACCGGGTCGGGGACGTGGCGGTACTCGAAGGCGCGCACGTCGGCGGGGAGGCCATCGAGGACGTCCTCGGCCCCGGTGGCGTAGACGACGACGTCGGCCCCCGCGACGCTGGCCGCCACCTCGGGCGTGCCGCGGACCGCGGTGCGCACCGACGCGACGTGGCTCGCGAAGCGCTCGATGGCGCGTCGGAAGGTCACCACGAACTCCGGCACGGCGCTGACGAGCACCACGCGGGCCAGCGGGTCGATCTCCGCCAGCGCGACGCGCGTGCGCTCGGAGGGGATGAGCGACACGCTGACGACGGCGGCGCCCGCAGGCGCCACGCGCTCGAGATCGGCCACCCGGTGGGCGAAGGTGAACAGCAGGTCGCGACCCACGAGCACGTCGCTGGCGGCCGCCAGCTCGCCGAAGGTGGTGGCGACGAGCTCGTCGCCCGCCGCCAGGTGCCGCCGCAGGTCGGCGACGTAGGCGCGGGTGACGGCGGGGTAGACACCGACGAAGGCCGTGCGCAGCGGCAGGGCGGGGCTGCCCCGCGCCACCATGCGCTGCAGCCGCTCGATCAGTTCCGCGCGGCCCACCCCCGCGCGGTCCGCGCGCTGCAGCGCGCGCCGCAGGGCGCCGTCGACCGGATCGGTCAGCGGACCCGTCGCGTGCGGCTCCACCCGCCGCACGAACGTGCCGCGCCCCGGCGCGCTGTCGATGAGGCCGG
The DNA here is from genome assembly GCA_011390735.1 of Trueperaceae bacterium. Taxonomy (GTDB): domain Bacteria; phylum Deinococcota; class Deinococci; order Deinococcales; family Trueperaceae; genus JAABTL01. The sequence goes on from JAABRV010000071.1 coordinate 9,690, forward strand.
ACGCCCGGAGCCTGCCGTAGACGGCGGAGACCGTCACCGGCGAGACGCCCAGCTCCGCCGCCAGCTCGCGCACCGAGGGCAGCCGGCTGCCCGGCGGGAAGTCGCCGGCGGTGACGCCGTACTCGATCTGCCCCTGCAGCTGCAGGGGCACGGGCACGGGGAGGTCACGATCGATACGAATCTGCATGGCGTCGGCTACCGCAACCAATGTTATCGCAGATGATCACACCTACTGCGCGGCCCACCGGGGCGTCGGCCTGCCGGTGCGCGCCGGATCCGTCGCCGACGGCCGCAGGCCCACGACCGGGGATCTTTCCCACAGCATCTTTTCGACTCGTCAGGCACGCATCGCAGTGCCGTCCGACGTCGGCGGGGACCCGCACGACCCACCCCCGCCGGCGCATGGTGCTATCGTGCGCAGTCACACCGCTGAACGGCCGCCGTCCCGCGGGGCCGCCGGCGTCACCGAACGAGGAGGTTCACCTGCACGAAGGCCCTACCGACCGCGCGCCGGAACCGACCCCGAGGTGCACCGCACCGCGACCGACCGCACCTTCCGAACAGGAGATACCGATGAAGACCCGCATGTGGACCGTGCTGCTGTGCGTCGCCGTGTTGGCGGCGGGCGCAGCCTTCGCCCAGAAGACCCTGACGATCGTGCGCCCGAGCGACCCGGTCGCGCTCGACCCCATGCTCGAGACCACGGCCCCGGGCTCGTGGGTCTACACCCAGATCCTCGAGCCGCTCATCACGGTCAACCAGGACATGGAGATCGTGGGCCGCCTGGCGACCTCCTGGGAGTTCGTCGACGCCACCCGCCTGCGCTTCACGCTGCGCCAGGGCGTGACCTTCCACGACGGCACGCCCTTCAATGCCGACGCGGTCAAGTACACCTGGGACCGCGCCATCTCGAGCGACCCGCCCGGTCGCTGGCGCTCGCTCGCCAGCGCCGTCCAGGGCGCCGAGGTCGTCGACGAGTACACCGTCGACATCGTCGCCAGCCAGCCCTTCGGCCCGCTGGAGCTGGTCGCCGCCATGCCCTACACCGCCATCGTCAGCCCGACCGCCGTCGAGGCCATGGGCAGCGACGCGTTCACCCGCGCCCCGGTCGGCACCGGCCCCTTCAAGTTCGTGGAGTGGCGCGCCAACGACCGCATCGTGCTCGAGGCGAACGACGACTACTGGCGCGGCCGCCCGGCCCTCGACCAGGTGATCTTCCGCACCGTCCCCGAGGAGGGGGCCCGCATGCTGTCGCTGCGCACCGGCGAGGCCGACATGGTGCTGCTGCCGACGCCTTCCGACCTGCCGGCGCTCGAGGCCGACCCGAACTTCATCGTGGAAGGCGCCCCGGGCGTGGGCATCTTCTACCTGGCCTTCAACCTCGATCGCCCCAACGTCGCCGACGTGCGCGTTCGGCAGGCCATCGCCCACGCCATCGACCGTGAGCTGATCGTCGAGGCCATCCTCGAGGGCGGCGGCGTGCTGGCCAAGTCGGTCATCGGCGAGCCGGTCTTCGGCTTCAAGGACATGGAGCTCCTCGAGCGCTACCCCTACGACCCCGAGCGTGCCCGCGAGCTGCTCGTCGAGGCCGGCTACACCGAGGGCAGCGACGGCTTCATGCGCGACGCGGAGGGCAACGTCCTCACGCTGCAGGCCCTGCCGTCGAACGGCCGCTCGCTCAAGGACCGCGAGATCGCCGAGGCCCTGCAGGAGTTCCTGCGCCAGGCGGGCATCGCCGTCGAGCTCGACATCTTCGAGTGGGCCACCACCTTCCAGCTCATGCGCGGCGCGACGCTCGACTACGACCTGAACTCGTTCACCTGGTTCACGACGACCGCCGACGCCGACTACACGATGTACTCCAACTACGTGAGCACCGAGGTGCCGCCCGCCTCGTGGAACCGCTGGCGCTACGCCAACCCGCAGGTGGACGAGTGGCTGAAGGCCGCCCGCGCCAGCCTCGATCCGGCCGAGCGCGCCGAGCTCTACGGCCTGGTGCAGGACCAGTTGGCCATCGACCTGCCGGCCATCCCGCTCTACGGCAGCTACGAGGTCGCCGTC
>JAABRV010000072.1 GCA_011390735.1 Trueperaceae bacterium
GTGCCGACCGTCAGGGTCTGCCCCAGCGGGTCCATCCCCGGGAAGAGCTCCTGCGCGATCTCGTGCCCGAGCACGGCCACCCGCGTGCGGCTCTCGACGTCGACGTCGGTCCACCAGGCGCCGGCGCTGACCTCGAGGTCGCGGATCGGGGCGTAGTCGGGCCAGGTGCCCAGCACCTGGGCCGTGGTGTTCAGGCCGCCGGCGCGCACCTGCAGGTTCGACGTGACGCTGGGGGCGACCCCCAGGATGCGGCCGTCGACCGACTGCAGGGTGCGCAGCAGCTCGGCGTCGCCCACCGTGATGCCGCTGGACTCGCTGCGGACGATCCCGGTGGAGCTGCGGGTCACGGTCGCGCCGATCGTCAGCAGGTTGGTGCCCAGGCGCTCGAGGTTCGAGGTGACGTTCTGGGTGACGCCCGCGCCGACGGCGGTCAGCGCCACGACCGCGGCCACGCCGATGATGACGCCGAGGGCGGTCAGCAGGCTGCGGCTGGCGTTCCCGCGGATCGAGCGCCAGGCGATGCCGACGATCGCCCGGGTGTCGGTCGTGCCGCTCGGCTCCTCGAGGGCGAACCAGTCCACGGTCTCCGCCCCGGGGTCAGCGGCCGCCAGGGGGCCGTCGGCCGGTCCCCCCGGAAGGGGCGCCTCGTCGGCCGCGCCCAGCGTCGCCGCGCGCGTCACGCCGGCACCGGGGCGGCGCGGCCCTGGCTGTCGGACTCGAGCCGGCCGTCGCGCAGCCGCAGCACGCGCTCGCAGCGCTCCGCGACGTCGGGCTCGTGGGTGACCATGACGATGGTGGCGCCCTGGGCGTGCAGTTCGTCGAACAGCGCCAGGATCTCGAGGCCCGTCTCGCTGTCGAGGTTGCCCGTCGGCTCGTCCGCGAGCAGCAGCGACGGGTTCATCGCCAGGGCGCGGGCGATGGCGACGCGCTGCCGCTGGCCGCCGGAGAGCTGCGACGGGCGGTGGTCGACGCGGTCGCCGAGGCCGACGCGCTCCAGCACCTCGAGCGCGCGCCGACGGCGCACGGCCGGTCGGTAGCCGGCGTAGGTGAGCGGCACCTCGACGTTCTCGCGCACCGACAGCCGCGGCAGCAGGTGGAACGACTGGAAGACGAACCCGACGTGCCGGTTGCGCATGGCCGCCTGCTCCTCGGGGTCGAGGTCGCCGGCGTCCAGACCGGCGAGCAGCGCGCGTCCCTCGGTCGGGGTGTCGAGCAGGCCGATGAGGTTCATCAGCGTCGACTTGCCCGAGCCGGAGGGGCCCATGAGCGCCACGTACTCGCCGACCGGCACGGCGAAGCTGACCTCCCGCAGCGCGTAGAAGTCCTCCTCGGCCAGCGGGTAGACCTTGCTGATGGTGTCGAGTTCGAGGGCCGGCGTCACTGGCCGCCCCCGCCGCCCATGCCGCGGCCCGCGCCCGAGCCGGGCACGGTGCCCGGGGGCGGGACGACGCCGGGCACGAGCTCGCGGGTCAGCTGGGTCGACGGCAGGAGGCCCGGCGTCGCACCCGGCGCGGCCGCGACGGCGTTCGCCGCCGGGACCTCCACCTGGGTGCCCGCGGGCAGGTCGCCGCGCACCACGAGGCTCGTACCGACGGTGGCGAGGACCTCGACCTGGCGGCGCTCGGTCTCGCCGTCGTCGAGCAGGACCGCCACGACGCCGTCGCCGCGGGGGTTGCGGGTCACGGCGGCCGTCGGCAGCGTCACGGTGTCGGCCTCCTCGCGGACGACGACCTCCGCCTCGCCGGTCATGCCCGGCCGCAGGGCGCCGTCGGCGTTGTCGATGCCCAGCACGACCTCGAAGACGGGGATGTTCTGGCTGGTGCGGGCCCCGGGCGCGACGGCGACCACGGTCGCCGGCACGGTCCGGTTCGCGAGCGCCATGACCGTCACGCGCGCGCTCTGACCGACCTCGATCTGCGAGATCTCGGTCTCGTCGACCTGGGCGACGAGCTCCAACCGGCGGTCGTCGGCGAGCGTCAGCACGGTGGCGTTGCTCCCGGCGAAGCCGCCCGCGTCGATGCGGACCTCGCTGACCACCCCGTCGAAGGGCGCGATCAACGTGGCGCCGGCCAGGGCGGACGCCGCGCGCTCGAGCTTCACCTGCGCCTGTTCGACGGCGGCGACGGCGTCGGCGAGGTCGCGTTCGGCCTTGGCGACGCGGGTGTCGAGGTCGGCGCGGGCCGTCGCCAGCGCGCGTTCGGCGCTCTCGACCTCCTCGAGCGCGGTCGCGCGGGCCGACTGCGCGTCGGCGAGCTCGCGTGGCGAGGCGCCGCCGACGTCGGCCAGCCGGGTGGTGAGATCGAGCTTGGCCGCCGCATCGGCGGCGTCGTCGAGGGCCCGCTGCAGGCGACGCTCGGCCTCGTCCACCGCGTTGGTGAGGCTGCGCTCGACGTCGACGCGGTCGGCACGGGCGGCGGTCAGCGCGCGCTCGCTGCGCTCGAGCGCCAGTTCGGCGTCGCGCAGGTCGCGTTCTAGGTCGGTGGGGTCGAGCCTAGCGACCGTGTCGCCTTCGGCGACGCGGTCGCCGAGGGCCGCGGTCCAGGTGACGGTGCCGCCGGTGACGGCGCGGATCTCGGCGGTCGTCGCGGCCTGCAGCGTGCCCGGGGCCGGGACCGTCACCTGGTAGGTGCGCGGGGCGACCTCGACGTAGCTGGGACCACTGGCGGTCTCGGCGCCCTCGGGTCGCTGCGTGAGCCACCACCAGCTACCGCCGGCCGCGCCGACGAGCGCCACGGTGGTGAGGGTGGCGGCCCAGCGGCGTCGACGGCGGCGCTGCTGCGCGCGGCGGCGTTCACGGGCGGCGGTGGCGCTGGCGGGTTGCGTGGGAGGCGTCATCACGCTCGACGTTAGGCGCGCTTCGTTTCGGTTTCGTTTGCGGGGTGTGTACGGGTGGTGACGGTGGGTGCGGCGTACCCTTCGGCATGGACGACCCCCGCACCCTGCTCTGCTTCGGCGACTCGAACACCTGGGGCTTCGAACCGGCGACCATGTCGCGGTATCCGCGCCGCGTTCGCTGGCCCGGGGTGGCGGCCTCCGCGTTGGGCGCCGCGTGGCACGTGGTCGAGGCGGGCCTCAACGGCCGCACGACGGTGTTCGAGGACCCGCTCGGCGACCTGGCCGGCATCCGGCACCTGGGGCCGGTGCTCGACAGCGCGGCGCCCGTCGACGTCGTCGTCATCGCCCTGGGCACGAACGACCTCAAGACGCGGCTGTCGGCGAGCGCCTACGAGATCGCCGAGGGCGCCGGCGTGCTCGTCGACCGCGTGCTGGCCAGCGATGCCGGGCCGGAGGAGCGGGCGCCCGGCGTGCTGCTCGTCGCGCCCCCGCCCGTGGTCGACGTCAGCGGCTGGGCGGCCCGGGACCCGGGCACGTACGAGGGCTTCGAGCAGGGGTGGCAGGGTGCCGGGGAGCGCTCACGGCAGTTCGCCGCGCAGTACGCGCGGGTGGCCCGCGTCCGCGGCGTGTCCTTCCTCGACGCGGGCGCCCACGTGGCGAGCAGCGACGCGGACGGCATCCATTGGTCGGCCGAGGGGCACGCAGCGTTCGGGCGGGCGGTCGCAGCCGCCGTGGTGGCGCACTGGGGTTGACGCCGCATACGTTCCTTGTACCTAGAGGGGCGGGATGGCTCATCCGGGGCGCCAGCGGATGCCGTATGGTTGTCTAGACATCCACGGAGGCCATGCGACGGGAGGACCCGAGGTGGCGCGACGCCATCCGCCCATCTACACCCGAATCGAGGAAGACCTCAAGGACGGCATCGCCGGTGGCGCCTGGGCGATCGGAAGCCGTCTTCCCAGTGAGGACGAGCTACGGCGTCGGTACGGCGTGTCGCGCATGACGGTGCGGCAGGCGCTGGCGCGCCTCGCGGCCTCCGGCCTGGTGACCAAGCGGCACGGGATCGGCACCTTCGTCAACCGCACGAAGATCGAGCGCGTCGCGGGACGGCTGCTCGGGTTCCGCGAGGACGCCTTGGCCCATGGTCTGCTGCCGACCGTTCGCGTCCTGCGGCTGGGGTTCGAACGCGCTGACGAGGAGGATGCCCGGCTGCTCGATCTGCATCCCGACGACGAGGTGCTGCGGGTGGTCCGTATGCGCTTCGCGGACGGCGACCCGATCGGTCTGAACACGGTCACGGTGGTGCCCGCGTTCGCTCGAGCGCTCATCGATCTCGACTTCTCGGACTCGTTTTACGACGGCGTGGGCCGTCGACTCGGGGTCGAGGTGGGGCAGGCCGAACAGACGGTCGAGGCCGTCCATGGCGACGAAGGCGACGGGCAGTCGCTGGGGGTCGCGCCGTCGGCCGCGTTGCTGCGCGTCACGCGGGTGACGCGGCTAGCCGATGGTCGCCTGCTCGGCCTCACGCGCTCGCTCTATCGCGGCGACCGCTACTTCCTGTCCCTCACGGTGCACCGCACGGAGCCGGGCATGCCCGGCTGACGCTCGGCGTGCGGGGCACCGCGCCCGGCACGCCGCCACCCCCCATCTGCCACAAGGCCCGCACCTCACTCAAGAAGGGATCGACGACATGACCCGAAGCAACCTGCTCACGCGGCTTCTCGTCGTACTGGTGACCCTCGGCCTGCTGTCGCTCGCCGTCGCCCAGCAAGACTGTCCGCGCGGTGAACTCGACCAGCGCTACTGCGACCGGAACGGCGACATGCTGGCGGATCCACCCAGCGACCCGGCGGAATGGATCGAGCCCAGCGTGTTGGTCTTCACCTACGCCCCGACCGAGGACCCCGCCGTGTATCAGGGCGCGTTCCAGGAGTTCATGGACTACCTCAGCGAGATGACCGGCCTGGAGGTCTTGTACTTCCCGGTCCGCTCCTACGCGGCCCAAATCGAGGCCATGCGCGCGGGCCGCCTGCACGTGGCGGGCTTCTCCGCAGGGTCGGTGCAGGAGGGCGTCAACATGGCCGGTTTCCATCCGGTGGCGATGATGGCCATGGACGAGGGCGACGGCACCTACACGTACGGCTACGAGATGGAGATCATCGTTCCCAAGGGTAGCGACATCCAGACGCTCGAGCACCTCGCGGGCCGCCAGCTCGCGTTCGTCTCGCCCACCTCGAACTCCGGATTCAAGGCGCCGTCGGCGCTGCTCTACGCCGAACTCGGGCTCAAGCCCGACGAGGGGTACGACACCGCCTTCTCCGGCGGCCACGACAACAGCATCCTGGGCGTCGCCAACGGCGACTACGAGGCGGCCGCCATCGCCAGTTCGGTGCTGCGTCGGATGGTCAACCGCGACGTGGTGTCGCTCGACGACTTCGACTTCGTGTACACGTCTCAGACGTTCCCGTCGACCGGCTACGGCTACGTGTACAACCTGCATCCAGACCTCGCCGCCAAGGTGGAGGCGGCCTTCCTGACCTTCGACTGGAGCGGGACCGCGCTCGATGCCGAGTTCGACGACGTCAACACCTTCATCCAGATCTCGTACGAGCGCGACTGGGAGGTGCTGCGCACGATCGCCGCCGCGTCGGCGGCACTGGAGTAGCCGCGCGTCCACCCCGTCTCGAGCGGGTCGCGCCGGGCCCACGGCCCGGCGCGACCCGGAGCACAAGGAGGCGACCCCCATCCTCGAGATCCAAGGTCTCGTCAAGCAGTACGGGCGCGGCGAGACGGCCCTCAAGGGCGTCGACCTGAGCGTCCCGGCCGGCCAAGTGATGGCGCTCATCGGGCCCTCGGGCGCCGGCAAGAGCACCCTGATCCGCTGTGTGAACCGGCTCGTCGAGCCCACCCAGGGCACGGTTCGACTCGCTGGCGTCGAGATCACCCGGCTGTCGAAGCGGCGCCTGCGCTCCGCGCGGCGCAGCATCGGGATGATCTTCCAGGAGTTCGCCCTCGTCGACCGCCTGTCGGTGATGGAGAACGTGCTGTCGGGGCAGTTGGGGTACGTCGGGTTCTGGGCGTCGTGGTTGAGGCGTTTCCCTGCCCCCGTCGTGAACCGCGCCTTCGAACTGCTCGAGCGCGTCGGCATCGCAGACCAGATCGACAAGCGCGCCGACCAGCTCTCCGGCGGCCAACGTCAGCGGGTCGGCATCGCTCGAGCCCTGCTCCAGAACCCCAAGATCCTGCTGGTCGACGAGCCGACCGCCAGCCTCGACCCGAAGACCTCACGCCAGGTCATGCGGTTGCTCGTGGAACTCGCCGACGAGCACGGGCTCGCCGCCATCATCAACATCCACGATGTGGCCCTCGCGAAGCAGTTCGTCGAGCGCATCGTGGGCCTTCGTGATGGCGCGGTGGTGTTCGACGGCTCGCCCGACGAACTGGACCAGGTCGTTCTCACCGAGATCTACGGGGAGGAGGACTGGTCGTTGCCGAAAGGGCGCGGCACGGGTCAGGAGAGCGATCAAGAAGAGGGTGACCCCGTGCCGGTCGGTGCTGGTGAATCCCCGCCGTCGTCGGGCCGGGCCCTGGTCGTGGAGGTGTCGTGAGCGCCGTCGCCGCGCCTTCGAGGACGCCTCCGCGTTGGCATCCGAAGCCGGCCATCCGTAACCCGTGGCTGCGCTACGGCCTGCTCTTGGGCGGCCTCGTGTACCTGGTGCTGGCCTTCGCAACGATCGACGTCAACTGGAACCGCGTCGTTCAGGGCGTCGACCGTGCCCGGGTGCTGTTCGCCGGCCTCTTCCGGCCCGACTTCATGTCCCGCTACGAGTTCATCCAGATCGGCATCCTCGAGAGCGTCGCCATGACCGTCGTGTCCACCGCCCTCGGCGTGGTGCTCGCGATTCCCTTCGCCTTCGGTGCGGCCCGCAACATCGCGCCGCTGCCCGTGTACCTGGTCTGTCGTGCCATCATCGCGGTCTCGCGCTCGTTCCAGGAGATCGTGGTCGCCATCGTGTTCGTGGTGATGGTCGGCTTCGGGCCGCTCGCCGGCGTCCTGACGCTTGCGTTCGGGAGCATCGGGTTCCTCGGCAAGCTGCTCGCGGAGGACATCGAGGACATCGAACCGAGTCAGCTCGAGGCCATCGTCGCGACCGGCGGCAGCTGGTTCCAGGCGATGGCGTACGGGGTCGTGCCGCAGATCATGCCGCGCTTCGTCGGGCTCTCGGTGTACCGCTTCGACATCAACTTCCGCGCCTCGTCGGTCATCGGCATCGTGGGCGCCGGGGGCATCGGGGGTGCGCTGAACACCTCCATCGCCCGCTACGAGTACGGCACCACCTCGGCCATCCTGCTGGTGATCATCGCCCTCGTCTACGCGGCCGAGTACGCCTCCGCCGCCATCCGGAAGCGGGTGCAGTGACGTGCCGGTCGACGTCGTTCACGGGGTTCCAGTGTGGCGCAAGCGCAACCGGCGGCAGACGCTCCTCACCTACCTTGGCTACCTGATCGCCGCGGTGACCGTTCTGGTGGCGTTCCGTTTCATCTCCGGGCAGACGCTGTGGTTCTTCGTCCTGGACGCGCCCGAGCAGGTGGCCGACCTGATCGGCCGCATGTTCCCGCCCCGCTGGAGCTACACCCAGCGCCTCTGGGGCGCGCTGTGGGACACGATCAACATCGCCACCCTGGGTACCCTGATCGCGATCGTGATCAGCGTGCCGGTGGCCTTCCTGGCGGCCCGCAACACCACCCCGCATCGCGTGCTGCGGCAGGTCGCCATGCTCATCATCGTCTCGTCCCGCTCGGTCAACTCGCTCATCTGGGCCCTGCTGCTCGTCTCCGTGATCGGGCCCGGGCTGCTCGCCGGCGTGATCGCCATCGCGCTGCGATCGGTGGGCTTCTGCAGCAAGCTGCTCTTCGAGGCGATCGAGGAGGTCAACCCGCGCCCGCTCGAGGCCCTGGCGTCGGCCGGGGCAAGCGGCGGTCAGATCGTGACCTACGGCATCACGCCGCAGGTGCTGCCCGCCTTCGCGGGCATCGTGCTGTTCCGCTGGGACATCAACATCCGATCTTCCACCGTCATCGGACTGGTGGGCGGCGGCGGGATCGGCGTGCAGCTCAACGCCAGCATCAACGCCCTGCAATGGTCGCAGGTCAGCGTCATCTTCGCCATGATCATCTTCCTGGTGGTGGTCGCGGAGTGGGTCTCCGCCAAGGTCCGCGGAGCGATCCAGTGACCGGCGACGCCTCCTCGCCGGCGGGGTCGGCGGCGGCGAGAGACGCGGTGGCCTCGCGACCACTCGCCGACGTCGAGACCGTCTACCTCGACCTCGACGGCTGCGTCTGGTTCGGTGACCAGCTCGCCGATGGGGCGAGCGAGCTCGTCGAGGCGCTGCGGGCGAGCGGTCGGCGCGTCGGCTTCTTGACGAACACCAGCAATGCCGAACCGCAGCAGGTGGTGGCGAAACTGCGCCGCCTCGGCGTCTCGGCGACCGTCGACGACGTGATCATGCCGATCGAGGCGCTGGCGGTGCATCCCTACCTGCGCGCGCGCCCGAGGGTGTGGTTCCTGGGCCCGCCGGAACTCCGGCGGGCCGTGGCGGACCTGACGCCGATCGCGGCGAAGCCCGAGGAGGCCGAACTGCTCGTGTTGGGCCGCGACCCCGCCATGACCTACGCCGACCTGGCCGACGCCCTGCAGGTCCTCATGCGCGGCGCCAGGCTGCTGGCGCTCAACGTCGACCCCCGCCTGCCAGTCGAGGGCGGACGCATGCTGCCCGGCACAGGCGCGATCGCCGCCGCCCTCACGTACGCGTCGGGCGTCGTGCCGGAGGTGGTGGGCAAGCCTGCGCCGGTCTTCTTCGAGACGGCCCTGCGACGCTTCGGCGCCTCCGCCGAGCGCGCGGTGATCGTCGGTGACACGCTCGACGCCGACATCGCCGGCGGTCTCGCCGTGGGCATGCGCACCGTCTTGGTCGGCAGCGCGTCGCCCTCCTCGCGCGATCCCGCGCCGGTGCCCCACCATCGTGTGAGCGCGCTCGCGGACGTGGGCGGCCTGTTCGGGCTTCGTCAGGAAGCGGGCCGGACCGACTAGACGCCCGGCTCGTCGACCTCGCCGGTCGAACGCACCCGCAGGCCCTGGGCCGGCAGGTCGACGTCGACCTTGGCCCCCTGGGCGATCCAGGTGGCCCGCCCCTGCTTGCGTGCCGTGTGTTCGAGCCAGCCGTACTCGCCCTGGGGTACGGGATCGTCGCCGCCCAGGCCCATCGCCGTCCACGGGATGCGCCGGCCCTCGAAGTCGCCGCGCTCGCGTGTCGCGGCGTCGTGGGCCTCGAGCAGCGCCCGTTCGGCGTCCGCGTCGAGCGTCCACCGCTCGTGCTGGACCAGCAGCGGCAGTGGCAGCCGCGGTTGCGGCGCCGGCCAGTGGTCGCCGCGAGGGCGCCCGACGGACAGGCCCACGAGCGGCACCACGCGCGGCGGCAGGTCGAGCAGCTGCGCGATCTCCAGTGACCCGTTGAGCACCCCGCCGAGCAGGACGCTGCCGTAGCCGAGCGACTGCGCCACCAGCGACGCGTTCTGCAGCCCGACGGTGAGGTCGGCGGTGGCGCTGATGAGCATGCGCAGGTCGTGCGCGGTGTAGCGGTAGCCCTGGCCGCGGGTGACCTCGCGGGCCCGGCGCAGGTCGGCGCAACCGACGACCAGCAGCGGCGCGTGGTCGATCCACGGCTGGTCCCCCGCGAGTTGGGCGATCCGCCGCTTGCGCTCGGGGTCGCGCACGACCACGTGGGTGTAGCTGTGCAGCGCCGAGGAGGTCGGACCGCGGACGAGGGCCGCCTCGAGGGCCGACACGACGTCGTCGGGCACGGGGTCCACCGCGAAGCGTCGGACGCTGGCATGGGTCAGGACGGTGCTCACCACGTCGCGCGAGCGCTCGGCGAGCGCGGCCACGGCGTGCGCGGCGACGGGTTCGAGGACGGTGGCGGCGGCGGCCGCGACGGCAGGGGCGGGGGCGGGCTCGGCCATGCCGCACGCTACCCGGCGCCGCGCGTCCGATCGGTCGCGCGCTGCCGGGTACGCGGGGCACAGCAGCGCCCGCCCGAGCGGTGGCGGCATCACCGCCCTACCGGGACCCAGGTACCGGCCCCCGCGGCCTAGCCTGTGAACAGGAATGTCGCGGCGCGCCGGCTGCGGGAATCGCCGTCGGCGTGATCGCACTGGGAAGGGGAACACACATGGCTGGACGCCGCATCGTGGTCGACGGCAACGAGGCCGCGGCCCGGGTCGCGCACCTGACGAACGAGGTCATCGCGATCTACCCGATCACCCCCGCCTCGCCGATGGGCGAGTTCGCCGACGCCTGGTCGGCGGCCAACCGCCCCAACGTGTGGGGCCAGGTCCCCGAGGTCGTGCAGCTGCAGAGCGAGGCCGGCGCCGCGGGCACGCTGCACGGCGCGCTGCAGGCCGGCTCGCTGTCGACTACCTTCACCGCGTCGCAGGGCCTGCTGCTCATGTACCCCAACATGTTCAAGATCGCGGGCGAGCTCACGCCCGCGGTCATCCACGTGGCCGCACGCGCGGTCGCCACGCACGCGCTCAGCATCTTCGGCGACCACAGCGACGTGATGGCGGTTCGCAGCTCGGGCTGGGCGATGCTCTTCGCGCACAACGTGCAGGAGGCGCAGGACATGGCGCTCGTGGCGCAGGCGACCACCCTGCGCACGCGGGTCCCGTTCATGCACGCCTTCGACGGCTTCCGCACCAGCCACGAGGTCGCGGTCATCGAGTCGCTCGACGAGGACGTCATGCGGACGCTGCTCCCCGAGCACCTCATCGCCGCCCACCGCGCGCGCAAGCTCGATCCCGACAAGCCGGTGCTGCGCGGCACGGCGCAGAACCCCGACGTCTTCTTCCAGGGGCGTGAGGCGGGCAACACCTACTACGCGGAGGTGCCGGCCGCACTCGAGCAGGTGCTCGACGAGTTCGCGGCCCTCACCGGCCGGCGCTACCACGCCTTCGAGACCTACGGCGCCCCCGACGCCGAGCGCGTCATCGTCCTGATGGGTTCGGGCGTCGGCGCGGCCAAGGAGGCCGTGGACGCGATGAACGCCGCCGGCGAGAAGGTGGCCGTGGTCTCCGTGCGGCTCTACCGGCCGTTCGACGCCGAGGGCTTCGTCAAGGCGTTGCCGCCGACCACCCGCGCCATCGCCGTCCTCGACCGCACCAAGGAGCCTGGCGCCACCGGCGAGCCGCTCTACCAGGACGTCGTCACCGCGCTCTCCGAGGTCTGGGAGGACGCCGCCAGCCGACCCAAGGTGCTCGGCGGCCGCTACGGTCTCGGCAGCAAGGAGTTCTTCCCACGCGCCGCCAAGGCCGCGCTCGACGGGCTCGACGACCCCGAGACCCCGCGCTCGTTCACCCTCGGGATCATCGACGACGTCACCCACCTGTCGCTGCCGCTCGACACGAGCTTCACCACCGAGCGCCCCGAGGTCAACCGCGCGCTGTTCTACGGCATGGGCAGCGACGGCACCGTCGGCGCCAACAAGAACAGCGTCAAGATCATCGGCGAGAACACCGACCTCGACGCCCAGGGGTACTTCGTCTACGACTCCAAGAAATCCGGCGCCGTCACGGTCTCGCACCTGCGCTTCGGTCCGGCACCCGTCGCCAGTTCCTACCTCATCGAGCAGGCCGGTTTCATCGGCATCCACCGCTTCGACCTGGTGTACGAGCGCGACGTGCTCGGGCTCGCCGCCCCCGGCGCGACCGTGCTCTTCAACGCGCCCCACGCGCCCGCCGATCTCTTCGACAAGCTGCCGGTCGAGTGCCAGCGCATCGTGCGCGAGCGCGACCTCAAGCTCTACACGATCGACGGGGACTCGGTGGCGCAGGACGTCGGCATGGGCGGC
>JAABRV010000073.1 GCA_011390735.1 Trueperaceae bacterium
GGCTGCCGTCCTTCGCCTTCCCCAACTGGTTCAAGGGCTGGCTGGCGCCCGCGATCGCGCAGGTGCCCACGCTCCACCCGCCCGTGTGGGTGGAGTGGCTGCTGGTCGTCGCCTCGATCCTCGTCGCCGCCGCGGGCCTCTTCGCCGGCTGGTGGATCTACGAGCGGGGCAAGGGCGGCATCGCCGCCAAGGCGGGCGGCGGGGCGCTCGGCCGCTTCGCCGAGGGCGGCCTCGGCTTCGACGCCGCCTACCGCGCCGGTCCGGTCGGCGTGTCCGAGGGCATCGCCGACGGCCTGGCGGTCGCCGACCGTGACCTGCTCGATCGCGGCATCGCCGCCGGCGTGACCGCGTCCAGCCTGATCGGCCGCGCGGTCGCCGCCTGGCAGTCGGGCTACGTCCGCCTCTACGCCCTCGCCATGTTCCTCGGCTTGGCGGCCCTCGCGGTCGTCGCGGCCGTCGTTGGAGGTCGCCCGTGATCGCTGCCCTGATGGTCCTGCTGCCGTTGGCGGTCGCGCTCGCGCTGCCCTGGGCGAAGCGTCCGGCGGTCCATCGGCCGCTGGCCGTGCTCGGGGTCGCGGTGACCCTGGCGCTGGGCGTGCTCGCCACCGGCGACGCCGGCAGCGTCGAGGTCGCCTGGGTCCCCGCGCTCGGGACCTGGTTCGCGCTCGACGCGACCGGCGCGGGCGGGATCCTGGCCCGGATCGCCGCCGCCGTCATGCTGCCGACCGTGCTGTGGGCCGGCGCGCGGGTCGACGACCGGCCGCAGGTGTTCCTGGCCTGGTTGCTGGCTACCCTCGCGGGCCTGGTCGGCATCTTCCTCGCGCGCGACCTCGTCCTGTTCTACGTGTTCTGGGAACTGACGCTGCTGCCGGCGCTGGCGATGCTCGCCGGCTGGGGGCTCACGCACCGGCGCGCCGCGACGGTCAAGTACCTGCTCTACGCGGTGGCCGGCTCCTTCGCCATGCTGCTGTCGGTGCTCGCGATCAGGCCGCTCTCCGGCGCCGAGGGCTACCGCTTCGACCAGCTCCTGGCCGCCGCGCCGCTGCTGGATCCCCTCACCCAGACGTGGATCTTCGCCGGCTTCGCCTTCGCGTTCGCGATCAAGCTGCCGATCTTTCCCCTCCACGTGTGGCTGATCGACGTCCACGAGCAGAACCACCCGAGCGGGGCCGCCGACGTCGCGGGCACGCTGTACAAGGTGGGCGGGTTCGGGCTGTTCGCCTGGTCCATGCCGCTGCTGCCGGAGGGCGCCACCGCGCTGGCCCCGCTGGGCCTCGCCCTCGGCGCCTTCACCGCCGTCTACGCCGCCATGATCGCGACCCGCCACGCGCACCTCAAGCGCGCGCTCGCCTACGCCTCGCTGTCGCACATGGGCATCGTCGCGGTGGGCCTGTTCTCGCTCCACCTCGCCGGCCAGTCGGGCTCGATGGCGTTGCTCGCCGCCCAGATGGTGACGACGGGCGGCATGTTCCTCATCAGCGGCATGCTGCACGACCGTCGCGGCACCTTCGAGCTCGAGGCATTCGGCGGGCTCGCCCGCGGGGCGCCGGCGCTCGCGGCCGCCACGCTCGTGGTGCTGTTCGCCTCCGTCGGGGTCCCGGGCCTGGCCAACTTCCCCGGCGAGTTCCTGGCGCTCCTCGGCACCTTCCAGGCCGCGCCCGCGGCGGCGGTCGTGGCCGTCCTCGCGAGCATCGCCCTCGGCGCCTTCGCCGTCGGCCTCTACCAGCGCCTGTTCCAGGGCGAGGCGCGTGAGCGTGCGCACGAGATCAAGCCGCTGGAGGTGGCCGTGTTCGCGCCGATCGTCGCCCTGACGCTGTGGCTGGGCGTGGCCCCGGCGGCCAACCTCGCGGTGTTCGAGCGCGAGGCCGCGGCGGCCCAGGTTGCCGCGACGGCGGTCGCCCCGCCGGCCGACGCCCCGGTTCTGGGAGGTGCGCGATGAGCCTGCCGCCGGACTTCGGCAACCTCGTGGTGCTCCTGCCGGTCGTCACGCTGATCGTGTTCGCCGCGTTGACCTTGCTGTTCGGCGTGTTCACGCGGGAGCGGGCCGCCCTCGGCGGTCTCGCGCTGACCGGCGTGATCGCGGCGCTGGTGTTCACCGTCTTCCTCTGGCTCCAGGCCCGCGAGGGCGGCCTCGCGGTCACCGCGCTGGGCGGAGCCTTCCGCGGCGACGCCCTGTCGTACGCCTTCTCGTTCGTCATCCTCGTCGGCGCCGGCCTCGCGCTGGTGCTGGCCGACGGGCACCGCGTGCGCCTGGAGCTCGACCAGCCGGAGTTCCATCCGCTGCTGCTGCTCGCGGCCAGCGGTGGCCTCGTCCTGGTGTCGGCCGGCGACCTCGTCGTGCTGCTCCTCGGCCTGGAGATCATGTCGCTCGCCGTGTACGTCCTGGCCGCCTGGCGTGAGCGCTCGCGGGTGAGCGAGGAAGCCGGCATGAAGTACTTCCTGCTCGGCGCCTTCGCCTCCGCCGTGCTCGTCTACGGCATCGCGCTGACCTTCGGCGCGACCGGCCGCTTCGACTTCGCCGGCATCGCCGTGGCCGCCCTCGCGCCCGGCTTCGAGGCGGGCGGCCTGCTGCTCCTCGGCGCGCTATTCGTGCTGATCGGGCTGGCCTTCAAGGTCGGGTTCGTGCCCTTCCACCAGTGGCTGCCCGACGTCTACACGGGGGCGCCGACGCCGGTGACGGCGTTCATGAGCGTCGTCGTCAAGACGGCGGCCTTCGGTGCGCTGCTGCGGACGACGGGCACGCTCGTCGAGGCGCTCGGCGTCGGACCGATCGGCGAGGTCCTGCCCGCCGTGCTGGTGGTCGTCATCGGATCGACGATGGTGGTCGGCAACTTCGGCGCGCTGCTGCAGAGCGGCGTCAAGCGCATGCTCGCGTACTCGGCCGTGGCCCATGCCGGTTACGTCGGCCTCGCGGTCCTGGCGGGCGGCGAGGCCGGCCTGCAGGCCGCCTCGTACTACCTCTTGACCTACACCTTCACCACGGTGGCCGCCTTCGCCGTCCTCCTGTCGCTCATGGACGACGACGACCGCGGGGATCGAATCGAGCGCCTCGCTGGGCTCGGCCGTCGTCGGCCCTGGCTGGCGGCGTCGCTGGCGGTGGTCATGCTGAGCCTGGCGGGCTTCCCGCCGTTCGCCGGCTTCATCGGCAAGGCCGTCGTCTTCCAGGCCGCGATCGCCGCGGGCCACGCGGCCCTGGCGGTGCTCGGCATCGCGACCGCGGTGGTGGCGGTCGTGTTCTACGCCCGCGTGGTCATGACCATGTACATGCGCGAACCGGACGCCCACACGCCCGTCGCGCGCCCGATCCCCCGGCGCACCGCCGTCGTGCTGTCGATCGGCCTCGTCGCCACCGTCGTGTTCGGGTTGTTCCCGGGCCTGTGGCTCGACTGGATCGCCCGCGCCTCCTGGTGGTCCGCGGGCTTCTGAGCGGCCGGCTTCACCGCGGCTGACCTCGGGTGGGGCCCCTCGGAACGCGAGGGGCCCCACTGCGCACGCGGGGAGCCGAGCGTTCAGCGGCGCCCGGGGTACCCTCGCCCGATGGACCCGTACCTCGCCTCGCTGATGGAACGACTCGGCGACGAAGACCCCATCGCCGTGCTGCAGGCCACGCCCGCCCGCCTCTCCGTGCTCGCCGAGCGGCTCGGCCCCGACGGCTGGGGCACCGAGGTCAGGCCCGGCGGCTGGACCTTCGCGGAGACGCTGGCGCACCTGGCCGACGTCGAGTTGGCCATGGGCTTCCGCCTGCGCCAGGCGGTCGCCGGCGAACCGACCGTGCAGGCCTTCGATCAGGACGCCTGGGCCCGGCGCTACGGGCGCCTCGACGCCAGCCTGGCGCTGGAGATGCTGCGCGCGGCGCGGGCCTGGAACCTCGCGCTGTTCGCCACCTTCGACCTCGACGACTGGCTGCGCGACGTCGTGCACCCCGAACGCGGCCCGGAGAGCGTGGACGCGGTGGTGCGCTACCTGGCGGCCCACGACCTGCGCCACCTAGATCGGCTCGTGACGCTGCTGGGGTGAGGGGGAGGGCCCTGGGCGCCCCACGGGACGTCGACGGCCCGTGGTACCTTGGCCACCTATGGCCACCGAACGTACCTACGCGATGATCAAGCCCGACGGCGTCCAGCGCAACCTGGTGGGGGAGATCGTCTCCCGCATCGAGGCGAAGGGGTTCCGCATCGTCGGGATGAAGCTCATGCTGATCCCGCGCGCCACCGCCGAGCGCCACTACGGCGAGCACGTCGGCAAGCCCTTCTTCGAGGGCCTCGTCTCCTTCATCACCAGCGGTCCGGTCGTGGCGATGGTGCTCGAGGGCGAGAACGCCATCGCGGAGTGGCGCAAGATGATGGGCGCCACCAACCCGAAGGACGCCGCGCCCGGCACCATCCGCGGCGACCTCGCCAGCACCATCGACCACAACGTGGCGCACGGCTCCGACGGGGCGGCCACGGCCGAGCGCGAGATCGGCATCTTCTTCGAAGCGTCCGAACTCATCGACTGATCGGGCCGCGACCCACAGCGAAGGCCGAGTGGCCGGGGGCGCCTGCCCCCGGCCACTCGGGTAACCTGAGGCCGCGCGCCCGGCGACGCCGCCGCCGCAGCCCACGAGGTGACCGCATGCCCCAGCTATCCGACGCCATCCGTGCCCTGAAGACCTCGTCGACCGTCGCGCTGAACGCCAAGGCACTCGAGCTCAGGCGCGCCGGCGTCGACGTCATCGCCATGACGGCCGGTGAGCCCGACTTCCAGCCGCCGGCTCACGTCCTGGCCGCCGCCCACGAGGCGATCGACCGGGGGCTGACGAAGTACACGGCCGTCCAGGGCACCGTGGAGCTGCGCGAGGCGATCGCCGCGAAGCACCTGCGCGAGAACGGCCTGCGCTATTCGCCGGACCAGGTCAGCGTCTCGACCGGCGGCAAGCAGGTCCTCTACAACGCCTTCATGGCGATCCTGAACCCCGGCGACGAGGTCATCGTGCCGTCGCCGTACTGGGTCAGCTACCCGCCGCAGATCGAGCTGGCCGGCGGCGTCACCGTCACCGTGGCGGCCCGCGCCGAGGACGGCTTCGTGCCCGACCCCGAGGCGATCGCTGCGGCCATCACGCCCCGCACCCGAGCGATCCTGGTCAACTCACCGAGCAACCCCACCGGCGCCGTCATCCCGGAGGGCGTCCTGCGGGCGATCGCCGACCTGGCGGAGCGCCATGACCTGTGGTTGATCACCGACGAGCTGTACGAGCACATGGTGTACGAGGGGTCGTTCACCCCGGTCGCGCAGTGGTACCCGGAGCGCACGATCCTGGTGCACGGCGCGAGCAAGGGCTACGCGCTCACCGGCTGGCGCATCGGCTGGGGCTGCGGCCCCAGCGAGGTCATCAAGGCGATGAACCGGCTGCAGGGCCAGGTGACCAGCAACGCCAACGCCGTCGCGCAGTACGCGACCCAGGTGGCGCTGAACTCCGTCGAGGAGACGGCCGCCTTCCAGGCGATGACGCGTGGCGCCTACCGCGAGCGGCGCGACGTCATCGTCGCGGGCCTCAACGCGATGGGTCTGCCGACGCCGACGCCGCATGGGGCCTTCTACGTGATGGCCGACACCCGTTCGATCGACCCCGACGAGAACGTCGCCGGCGCCGAGCTGCTGGAGCGGGCCCGGGTCGCCGTCGTGCCCGGCACGGACTTCGGGGCACCGGGGTTCGTGCGCATGTCGTACGCCTGCTCGCTCGATCAGGTGCGCACGGCGCTCGCGCGGATCGCAGCGGTGCTCGCGTGAGCGGGCCGCGTACGGCGGCATCGTCGATGGCCGCGAGCGGCTACCGCACCGTCGCCCGGATCGGCCGGCACCTCCTGGTCGCCGACGAGCCCGTCGAGGTCGGCGGCGGCGACACCGGGCCCACGCCGATGGAGATGGTCGCCGGGGCGCTGGCCGGCTGCATCTCGATCACGCTGCGCATGGTCGCGCAGCGCAAGGGGTGGCCGCTGGAGGGGGTCGACGCCGAGGTGGCGATCGTCAAGGAGACGGTCGAGGGGTCGCGGCCGCGCGACACGTTCGAGGTCCAGGTCACCCTGCAGGGGCCGCTCGACGACAAGATGCGCGCCGAGCTCACCCGCATCGCCTCGCGCTGCCCCGTGCACCGGGTGCTGGCGCACGAGACGCCGGTCACGACGACCGTTCGCTGACGCGCGTCCGGCCAGATCGGGGCCGGGCTGACGGATGTGCCCTCCTGGACGGGCGTACGATGGGGTCATGCGTCGTCCCGTGTTGCTCGTCCTGCCGTTGCTCCTGCTCGTCGCCGCCTGCGTCCCCGCCCTCGAGGCGGAGGGGCCCGAGGCGATCATCCCCGGGGCGCGGTTCGCCACCGCGCCGTTCGTCGATCCCGCCTCGGGCGCGGCCTACGAGACCGGCTTCGAGGCCATCGGCCGCGGCGCGCCCGTCGTCATGGTCCACGGCATCGGCGGCGGCTCGAGCCTGTTCCAGTACCGGCTGAACGCCCCCGCCGTCGCCGACGCCGGCTACGCCGTGTACGCCCTCGACCTGCTCGGCTTCGGCCGCTCCTCGCGCCCGGCCATCCGCAGCACCCAGGACCTGCTGGTCGCTCAGGTCACGTCGTTCCTGGAGGACGTCGTGCGCGAGCCGGCCGTGCTCGTCGCCAACGGTCTGGCCGCCGCCCACGCGATCCGCATCGCGGCCGAGCGCCCCGAGCTCGTCGCGGGCCTCGTGCTCATCGCCCCCACCGGCTACCGGAGCCTCAACCGCCCGCAGGATGCGGAGCGCGTGCGCGCCTTCGAGCGGCTCGCGAGCCCGCTGGTCGGCGTGCCGTTCGCGGCGGCGCTCCTCTCGCCGGCGGCGCAGGAGTTCTTCCTGCTCGACGCCTACCAGGACCGCGAGAGCCTCACGCCCGAGGTGCGCGCGAGCTACGACCGCAACCTGCGGGTCGCCGACGCCCGCTGGGTCGTCTTCTCGTTCGTCAGCGGCAACCTCGATCAGGACGTCTCCGAGCTGTGGCCCGCGACGACCCAGGAGGCCCTGCTCGTGTGGGGCAGCGCGCCGGGCTTCAGCTCCTACGCGGACGCCGAGGACTTCGTCCTCGCCCGGCCGGACGCGCGCCTGCTCGTCCTGCGTGACGCCGCGCTGCTCCCGAACGAGGAGCGCGCGGACACCTTCAACGGTGCCGTCCTCGACTTCCTGCAGCGCATCGGTTGGTAGGTGCGGGCGATGGGCACCGGATGAGCGTCCGGTGCCTGGCGTCGCGGCCACGCTGAAGCGCGGCTGCGACGCACGCGCTACCATGCCGGTATGCCCCTCGACGACGCACCCGCGGCGAGCCGCCACGCGCCCGACCCGCACGATGCCCGCGCCGATGGGCCCGCGTCGGCCCCGGGGCCCACGGGTCCCGTCGCCCCAGCGGCACCCGCGGCCGTCGCCGGCGCCGCGACCAACCACATCTACGCCAACCCGGAGAAGTGGCGCATCGGCCGCGAGTTCCTGGCGCGTTACACGGGCACGGAACCCGAGGCCTTCCACAAGCAGATCGTCCTGACGAACTTCCATTACTACCTCGAGCGCTTCGAGGCGATCGCCGGCGACGCCCGCCGCACCCACGGCTCGGCCATGACGGCCTCCCACAGCGACCGCCTCGGGGTGTCGATCATCGACTTCTCGATCGGCTCGCCGGTCGCCGCGCTGATCATCGAGGTGCTCGCCACGGCCGACCCCAAGGCGACGCTGTTCCTCGGCATCTGCGGCGGGCTGCACCGTTCGCTGGAGGTCGGCGACTTCGTGCTGCCGACCGCGGCCATCCGCGACGAGGGCTCGAGCAAGCACTTCATGCCGCCGCAGGTGCCCGCGCTGCCGACCTTCAAGATCCAGAAGTTCGTGTCGCAGATCGTCGTCGAGCGCGGCCTCGACTACCGCACGGGGGTCGTGCACACCACCGACTACCGCTTCTGGGAGTTCGACGAGCGCTTCAAGGCGCAACTGTACGAGGAGCGCGCCCTGGCGATCGACATGGAGAGCGCCACGCTGTTCTCGGTCGGCTTCGCCAGCAAGGTCCCGATCGGCGCGCTGCTGCTCGTCTCCGACCTGCCGCTGCGCGAGGGCGGCGTCAAGACGCGCGAGAGCGCCCGGGCCGTGTTCCGGCGCTACACCGACCTGCACATCGAGGTCGGCATCGAGGCGATGAGCCAGATCGACGCGCGCGGCGAGCACATCCGGCACTACCGCTGGTGAGGCGCTGGCCGCTCCGCGGCAGGGCCGAGGCCGGCGGCGGCGTACGCTGACGTCCGATGCTGCACCTGCTCGGCGTGGCCGCCGCCGCCGCCATCTCCTTCTCCGCGATCTTCATCCGACTCGCCGACGTATCGGTCTCGACCGCCGCCTTCTTCCGGCCGTTCTACGCCCTGCCCGCCATCGGGCTGTTGATCCTGCTCGACCGGGGCGACGATCGTCGCACGCGCCGGGAGCGAGTCGGGACCGTGTTCGCCGGGGGCCTCATGGGCGTGGCCTTCACGCTCTGGAACTACGCGATCGACTACGTGGGCGCCGGGCTGGCGACCGTGCTCGGCAACACGCAGGTCGTCTTCGTCGGGCTGTTCGCCTGGTGGGTCTTCCGGGAGCGGCCGCCACGGGCGACCGCGCTGGCGGTGCCGCTCGTCCTCGGCGGCGTGGTCCTCGCGACCGGCGTCGGGCGCCCTGACGCCTACGGCAGCGACCCGCTGCTCGGCGTCGTCTACGGGATCTCCAACGCGATCTCCTACGCCGCCTTCCTGCTGATCTTCCGGCGCACGGCCCGCAGCGTGACGCGCCCCTGGGGAGCGCTGTTCGACGCCTCCGTGGGCGCCGCCGTCGTCACCCTGGCGCTGGGGCTGCTCACCGACCCCGCCTTCGACCTGCGCCCGGTGTGGCCGGCCCACGGCTGGCTGCTGGCGCTGGCCGTCGGCTCGCAGACGCTCGCATGGGGTGCCATCCTGGCGGTGCTGCCGCGGCTGCCGGCGCTCGACACCTCCGTCATCCTGCTGGTCCAGCCCGTGCTGACGGTCGTGTGGGGCGCCTGGCTGTTCGCCGAGCGGCCGTCGCCGTGGCAGTGGGCGGGCGTGGCCTCGGTGCTCGCCGGGATCGCCGTCGTGGTGCTCGCGGGCGCGCTCGGCCGGGCGCGCCGGCGACCGCGAGGTCGGGTGGGGTGAATGCCCGTCGCTTCGCTGGGCGATGCGTCGCCGAGCGCCCCCACCGCGGACCCTCGTGCCGTACGCTCGGGGCATGCGCAGATCACCGCTGATCCTCCTCCCCATCCTGCTCGCCATCCTGGTGGCCGGCTGCGCGCCCGCGGTCGTCGGCAGCCGCAGCAACCCGGTCGACCTGCAGCGCGACCGCAGCGCGACCGCGACGCCCGGGTCCACGATCTACGTCCGAAGCACGTACCCTTCCGGCGCGTTCGGCCTGCGGGCCGACGCCTTCCGGGGCGCGTTCCAGATCCCCCTCGGGGTCGACGGCAGCGGCGCCCGGGTGACGAGCGAGTTCGAGTTGGTCGACGTCGTCGGTCCCGCGGGGTGGAGCTGGCGGCTCGAGGACGTCTGGTCCGAGTCGCGTGGCGGCCGGCCGCCGGTGCTGGTGGTGACGCTGCGGCTCGACGTGCCGGCCGACGCCCGGCTGGGCGGTCAGCAGCTGCGCGGCACGCTCGTCGCCCGCCCGAGCGGCGGCCGCGAGCCCGTCTCGCTGGTCGTGCAGGTGGTGCCGCGGCGCTGACGCCCAGCGGGGCCGATCGTCACGCCCAGGGGAGGTCGTCGCGGCGCAACCCGGTGAGCCGCCAGCCCGTCTCGGCGTCGCGTCGGGCGGAGACGAGGTAGAGGGCGCTCACCGCCTGGCCGGACGGCGCGTGCGCCGGGTCGGCCACGATGCGCAGGTGGGTGCGGGCCACGTCGCCGTGCCGTTCCCACGGGTCGACCTCGGCCGAGGCGTGCCCCACCAGCGGCCCGAGCAACTCGTTGCCCAACGCGCGACGGGCGCCGGCGACGTCGCCCAGAGGACCGCGCGCGCGGGGGGTCAGGGCTTCCCAGAGGGCCGCGGCGCCCTCGTCGCCGCCCGCTCGCAGCCCCGCCAACAGGTCCGCGAGCATCGCCTCCGGGCCCCCCGCGCCGGCGCCGCCGGCGTCACGGGCGGCACCCAACTCAGCCGATCCCCAGCGACAGGTACTTCGTCTCGAGGTACTCGTCGATGCCCCAGGGCCCGCCCTCGCGGCCGATGCCGGACTGCTTGACGCCGCCGAAGGGGGCGTGGGCGACGGCGGGGATGCCGTCGTTGATGCCGACGATGCCGTACTCGAGCGCCTCCGCGACCCGCAGGGCCCGCGACAGGTCCCGTGTGTAGAGGTACGCGGCGAGGCCGTAGGGGGTGGCGTTGGCGCGCGCGATCGCCTCGTCCTCGGTCGCGAAGCGCAGCAGGGGCGCGACGGGGCCGAACGTCTCCTCCTCGAGCAGCTTCATGCCCGGCTCCACCCCGACCAGCAGGGTCGGCTCGTAGTACAGGCCCTCGCGCCGCGAGCCGCCCACGACCACCTGGGCGCCGCGGCCGACGGCATCGGCGACGTGGTCCTCGACCTTGGCCATCCCCTGGGCGTCGACCAGCGGGCCGATGTCGGTGCCGTCCGACAGGGGGTCGCCGAGCTTCAGGCCGCGGACGGAATCGGCGAAGGCGGCCACGAAGTCGTCGTGGATGCCGTCCTGGACGTAGATGCGGTTGGTGCACACGCAGGTCTGGCCGGCGTTGCGGAACTTGCAGGCGGTCACCTCGCGCACCGCCTTCTCGAGGTCGGCGTCGTCGAACACCAGGTAGGGCGCGTGCCCCCCGAGCTCCAGCGACAGCTTCTTGATCGTCTCGGCCGATTGCCGGTAGAGGATGCGTCCGACCTCGGTCGAGCCGGTGAAGGTCACCTTGCGGATGCGCGGGTCCGCCATCATCACGCCCGTCAGGGCGGCGGGGTCGTTCGTGGGCAGCACCTGCAAGGTCCCCGCGGGGCCCCCGGCCTCGAGCCACAGCTCGGCGAGCCGCAGGGCGGTGAACGGCGTCTGCTCCGCGGGCTTGACGATCATCGTGCAGCCGGCCGCCAGGGCGGGTGCGGCCTTGCGGGTCAGCATGGCGGCGGGGAAGTTCCACGGCGTGACGGCGTACGCCGGCCCGACCGGCTGGCGGATCGCCATGAGGCGCTTGCCGCCCGTGTGGCTCGGGATCCATTCGCCGTAGACGCGCTTGCCCTCCTCGGCGTACCACTCGACGAAGCTGGCGGCGTAGGCGACCTCGCCGCGCGCCTCGCGCAGCGGCTTGCCCATCTCGTGCACCATGAGGCGACCGAGCTCCTCCTGGTGGTCCATGATCAGCCCATGCCAGCGGCGCAGGATCTGCGCGCGCTCGAACGGCGACGTCGCGCGCCAGCTTTCGAACGCGTTCCAGGCGACGTCGATCGCCTGCTTCGCCTCGTCCGGACCGCAGTCCGCCGCGCGGCCGAGGGGCTCTCCGGTGGTGGGGGTGACGACGTCGAAGCTGGCGCCCAGGTCGTGCCAGGCGTCGGTCAGGTAGCGGCGCTCGATGAGATCCATACCGCCAGTCTA
>JAABRV010000074.1 GCA_011390735.1 Trueperaceae bacterium
CACCTTCGGGATGTTCGCGTTCTCCATGGTGTCCGGCTGGCTGGCGGACCGCTGGGGGCGGCGACCGGTGCTCGGGCTCGGCGCGACGATCACGCTGCTCTCGTGCCTCATGGCGCCGCTCTCGCCCGAGCTCTTGCCGCTGTCGGCGGCGCTCTTCCTGCTCGGGCTGGGCTGGAACCTCTGCTACGTCGCCGGCTCGGCGCTGCTCTCCGACGCGCTGGCGCCCTCGGAGAAGGGCCGCATGCAGGGCTTCAACGACCTGCTCGTGGGCGGCGCGGCGGCGGCGGCGACGCTGATCGGCGGCTGGGTGATGGCGGGGCCGGGCGGCTACACCACGATGGGCCTGCTGGGCGCGGCCGCCACGGCGCCGCTCCTGCTGGTGGTGGCGCGGATGCCGCGGGCGCGGGCGGCGGCGGCGTAGGTCCCAGCGAGCCTCGCCCCGAGAGGCGCCAGAGCCCCGCCTCCCCTGCGCCTGGTACGCCGCCTCCGCGTCGCACGACGCCTTGGTGGCGCACACGCATCGGCGGGCCGGAGCCGCTCCGGACGCGCTACCATCGCGGGCATGGACCCTCTCAACGACCTCTCGCGACGAGCGACCGCAAGCCGCAACGAAGCGGAGGTGTCGAGATGACGCTGGATCACATCCTCCTGGCCGGCCCTGAGCTCGAGCCGCTCGAGGCGCTGGTGCGCGAGCGAACCGGCGTGGCTCCCGTGCGAGGTGGCCGGCACCTGGGGCACGGCACGCACAACGCCCTCGTCGGCCTCGGCGTGGACCACTACCTCGAGCTGCTGGCCGTCGACCCGGCGCAGGGCGGGGGGCCGTTCGCCGCGACCATCGCCCACCTGCGTGCCCCCGCGCTGCATACGTGGTGCGCGCAAGCGGGCACCGCGGCGACCGTCGCCGAACGCGCACGCGCGCTCGGCCTGACGCCGCGGCGCGAGCGGATGCAGCGCCGGCGACCGGACCGGAGCATGCTGACGTGGGAACTCGTCTTCCTGGAGGGCCACCCGTACGGTCCGTTGCTGCCGTTCTTCATCGACTGGCAGAAGGCGAAGCGTCCTTCCGCCGCGCTGCCGCGTGGGGTGAAGCTCTTGGCGCTCGTGCTGACGCACCCCGACGCCGACGGTCTCCGCAGCCTGCTGACGAACCTCGGCGGCGTACCGGACCCGGTGCGCGTGGAGCGGGGTGCGACCCCGAGCATCGCCGCCGATCTGCGCCACGAGGGCGGCACGTGGACCGTCGAGGGACCGCCGGCCGACACCGATGACGCCACTCCGGGCACGCAAGGGTAGGGCCACCTTGCGTCGGCTCCGGCCGTTCCCGCTTTGCGTCGGCGTCGTTCGGGCCCGCTACAACCCCGACTCCCCCGTCGCCTGGTAGGCGGCCTGAACGTCGAGCAGCTCCTCGGTGACGGCGTTCTGACGCTCGAGGTTGGCGGCGTGGCGCAGTTCCGACAGGCGCTCCTCGACGTTGCTCTCGGCGGACTCCATGGCGGCGAGGCGGGCGGCGTTCTCGGCCGCCTGCGAGGCGGCGAAGGCGCGCACCAGCAGCATCGCGAGCTGCTGCCGCACCAACCCCCGCAGCAGCTCCTCGCCCTCCAGGCCCAGCATCGGCAGTTGGTTCGTGGGCCACGGCCTTCCGCGCAACTCGCGCAACCACTCGAGGTCGAGCGGCAGCAGCTGCAGCGTGTGGGGTCGGTAGGAGACGCCCGTCGTCGGCCGGTGGTGGGCCACGAGGACGCGGGCGACGCCGTGGTCGCGCTGCCACGTCTCGATCTGGTCGACGATCTGCAGCACGGCGTCGTCGATGGCGTCGACGCTGCCCGGCAGCGTGAGCACGCGCTCGACCTCGTACCCGAACGCGCCGAGGCGCGGTCGCAGGCGGCGGCCGGCCACCATCAGTCGCGGCGGCCCGTGCCGCTCGGTGAGCGGTTCCAGCCACGCGTGGGCGTGGCGCGCCAGGCGCTCGTTGAAGGGCCCGCAGAGGCCATGGTCGGAGCCGAACAGGACCGCCGCCCAGGCACCGGAGTCGGGCGGCAGCAGGTACGCGGCCAACTCCGGCTCGCGGCGCAGCAGCGCCCGGAAGGCGAGTTCGAGCGTCTCGGCCGAGGCATCGAGGGCCTTGACGGCGCGCCGGACCTGACCGATGCGCACGGTGGCGAGCGCCTTCATCGTCTGCACGACGGACTGGAGCGTCTCCGTGCTCTGCACCCGTCGACGCAGCACCTCACGCGTCGCCATCGTGCTCGCCCCCCAACTCGTCGGTGACCGAGGTCGCCAGCTCGCCGAGCCGCTCCTCGTCCTCCTCGCGCAGGGCCTCGCCCGCGTCGAGCCGCTCGAGCACCGGGCCGAGCTCCTCGCGCGCGCGGCGCCGCAGCTCGCGCTCCGCCGCCTGCAGCTGTCCGACCGAGACCGCATCGAAGACGCCGCTGACGACGGCCCACAGCGCCACGATCTGGTCGCCGACGGCGATGGTCTCGAACGCCCCCTGGGTGAGGACCTCGCGCACGCGCCGGCCGCGCTGCAGGGTGCGTTGGGTCTCGGCATCGAGCTCGGTGCCGAAGCGCGAGAAGCCCTCGAGTTCCTCGAACTGCGTGTAGGCCAGCCGCAGGTCGCCCGCCACGGACCGGTAGCCGTCGTGCTGCGCCTTGCCGCCCACGCGCGACACCGAGCGGCCCACGTCGACCGCCGGCAGCACGCCGCGCGCCGCCAGGTTGGGCGACAGGTAGATCTGGCCGTCGGTGATCGAGATGAGGTTGGTGGGGATGAAGGCCGAGAGGTCCTGCGCCTGCGTCTCGATGACCGGCAGCGCGGTCAGCGAGCCGCCGTCCTCGAGCTGCGTGGCGCGCTCCAGGAGCCGCGCGTGGAGGTAGAAGATGTCGCCGGGGAACGCCTCGCGGCCGGGCGGACGGCGCAGCAGGAGCGACAGCTCGCGGTACGCGCGCGCGTGCTGGGTGAGGTCGTCGTAGACGATCAGCACGTCGTGGCCGTCCTCCATCCACGACTCGGCGATCGAGGTCGCGGCGTACGGCGCGACGTACCGCAGGCCGGGCGGCTCGTGGGAGGCCGCGACCACGACGGTGGTGTACTCGAGCGCGCCGCGACCGCGCAGGTCGTGTAGCCAGCGGGCGGTCGCGGAGCCGCGCTGGCCGATGGCACAGATGACGCAGCGCACGTCGCTGCTCGCCTGCGCCAGCACCGCGGAGAGCGCGACCGTGGTCTTGCCCGTCTGGCGATCCCCGACGATGAGCTCGCGCTGGCCGCGTCCGATGGGGAACAGCGCGTCGACCACCTTGAGGCCCGTCTGCAGCGGCCGCCGCACGGCCTCGCGGGCGAAGATCGGCGCGGCCGGCCGCTCGACCGGCCAGCGACGCGAGGCGCGCAGGGGGCCGCCGTCGTCGAGCGGCCGACCCAGCGGATCCACGACGCGGCCGAGCAGCGCGTCGCCCACGGGCACGTCGAGCACCCGTCCGGTGCGGGCGACCTCCGTGCCGGCCCCGATACCCGCGCCCTCGCCCAGCAGCACCACGCCGACCTCGTCGGTCCGCAGGTCGAGCGCGAGGCCCTCCTCGCCGCCCGCGAAGCGCACGACCTCGTCCGCCCCGACCCCCGGCAGGCCACGCACGGTGGCGATGCCGCTGCCGACGGCGGTGACCACGCCGACCTCGTCGACCTCGAGTTCCTGGTGACGATCGCGCGCGATGCGACCGAGCCTCTCCAACTCGTCGGCGAGCAGGTCCGCCAGCCGCGGCCGGTCGGGCGTGTTCATGCGTCGTTCCCGGTCCCCGTCCAGGCGCGCTCGAGGTCGTCGAGTCGCGCGCGGACGGTCCACCCCACCCGCAGGTCGCCCGCGCGGAGCGTCACCCCGGCGATCAGCGCCGGATCGCGCTCGAACTCGGCCTCGGGTGCCGCGTCCTCGTCCTCCAGCAGGCCCTCGCGCACGGCACGCAGCAGCGTCTCGCGCTGCTCGTCGGTCGCCTCGAACGCCGTGGCGAAGACGAGGTCGCCCGCGCGTGCCCGATCGGCGAGCGCCGCTCGCTCCTCGTCGCCCAGTTCGCGCAGCTTGCCGGCGAAGACGTCGAGCGCGCGCGTCTGCAGGTCCTCGTCCGCCAACTCACGCCAGCCGCGCTGCAAAGCGTCGGTCAAGACCGCGGCCGCACCCTCCCTGACCTCGCCGGCCAGCTCGTCGCGTTCGCGCTCCAGTGCCTCGCGCCAGCGTTCGCGCGCCTCTTCGGCCTCCTCGCGCACCTCGGCCAGGCGCTCCTCGCGCAGTTCCTCGGCTTCGCGCTCGACCTCGGCGAGCCGCTCGCGGCGCTCCTCCTCGAAGGCCTCGCGCTCGCGCCGCAGCTCCTCGGCCCGCGCCTCCGCCTCCTCGCGGGCCTCCTCGGCGGCGGCGTGCTCGTCGGCGATGCGTTGCTCGCGCTCGTGCATCACCCGCTGGATGGGGCGGTACAGGAACACCCGCAGCAGCACGAGCAGCACGACGAAGTTGACGATCTGCGCGATCAGGGTGAAGACGTCGATCCCCATCTCGGCCCCCTACGCGACGCCCGCGGGCCGCGCCACGGGACGCGGGCCGCTCACGAGCCGTTCTGGACGGCGGCCCAGAACGGGTTGGCGAAGATCAGGATGAGCGAGACGACGAAGCAGTAGATGGCGGTGGACTCCACCATCGCCAGGCCGACGAACAGCGTGCGGGTGATCGTGTTCGCCTCGTCGGGCTGCTGGGCGATCGCCTGCAGCGCTTGGGCGAGCGCGCGCCCCTCGCCCAGGGCGGGCCCGATGGAGCCGATGGCGATGGTGAGGCCCGCGATGATGATCGAGGCCATGCCGATGAGACCGAAGTCGCTCACGGTGTCTCCTTCTCCGCACGCGCACGGCGCTCTTGCAGCTCCGTGCCCGACGCGATGTAGACGATGGCGAGGATGGCGAAGATGTAGGCCTGGATGACCCCGATGAGCAGGCCGAAGGCCTGCATGATGATCGGGAAGAACAGCGGCACCACGGACAGCAGGATCGCGGCGATCACGCTGCCGCTCATGACGTTGCCGAACAGGCGCACCGCGAGCGCCAGCGTCCGCGACAGCTCGCCGATGATCGTGAACGGCAGCAGGAACGGCGAGGGCCGCAGGTAGTTCATCAGGTAGGCGCGCAGTCCCAGCTTGGCGATCCCGAACACGGGCACCGCCACGAACACGCACACGGCGAGCGCCGCGGTCGTCGTGAGCGAGCCGGTGGGCGCCTGGAAACCCGGCACCACCGACAGCACGTTCGAGGTGACGATGAACAGGAAGAGCGTGCCCACGAAGGGCAGGTAGGGCTCCGGGTCCTGGTTCGTGACCTCGCGGATCTGATCGCGCAGGAAGGCCACCACGGCCTCCAGCACGTTCTGGCCGCGGCCGATGTCGCCGGACGCGGTGAGGCTGCGGGTGACCCACCAGCTCCCGGCGACCAGCAGGGCCATGACCACCCAACTGAACACCAGCGTGGCGTTGATCGTGAGGGGGCCGATCGAGAAGATCTCGATGGTGTCGGGGCTGAGCGTCACGGCCCACCTCCGAGGGGGTCACGCTCCGCGGCGGGCCCGCCGGCCGGCGCCGCAGGCGGTGGCCGCAGCCAGGCGGCGAGCGCCACGCGCGCGACCAGGAAGCCGGCGAGGGCGAACAGCAGGGGGACCACGCCCTGGCGCGCCAGCAGGGCCAGCACCACGAGCAGCAGCGGACCGCGCACCGCGAACGAGGCCGCCAGCGCCCACCCGGGGCGCCGCCAGGACCGCAGCCGCGCCAGCGTCCACCACAGGCCGCCGAAGTACGCCGCGCCCAGGGCCAGGCCCAGCACCACGGCCGCCACGGCGCCGCCAACGGTCACGACGCGCCCCCGGTGGGGCCGTCGCGCGGGCCCGCGGGCGGCTCGTCGTCGAGGCCGCCCTCGCGGCGCAGCCAGAACCAGGCGTTGAGGCAGCCGAGGACGACGCCGACGAGCATGAGCATGAGCGTCCAGGAGTAGGGCGACGGGTAACGCCGGTCGATCCACACGCCGAGCGCGATGCCGAGCAGGGTCGGCACCGACACGGACCAGCCGATCAGTCCGAACAGGCCGAGCCCGTAGCCCAGGCCGTGGCGGCCCTCGCGGCGCGCCCGTTCGCGGCGTTCGCCCTTTCGGGCCACCTCGCGCAGCAACTCGGTGCGGTGGGCGGCGCCACGACCGGGCACGCCGTCACCGGCGCGGGCGCCGTCATCGGCGCGGGCGCCGCCTTCGGCGCCGGGAAGGTCGCGCACGCGCTCAGGCGCCATGGTTCCTCCGCAGCTCGCCCAACCGGCGCACGACGTCGCTCTCGAGCCGCGCCAACGCGGCGCGGGCGCGCTTGTCGCGCTCGCTCTCGGCCTCGAAGCGTTCGCGGACGGCGGTCGCGGCGGAGGCCGCGTCGCCCGCGACGAACGCCCGCTGGCAGGCGACGCGCACCTCGTCGCCGACCTTGACCAGCGCACCGTGATCCACGGCGACCGCCACCTCCTCGCCATCGGGTCGGGTGAAGGTCAGCAACCCGGGCACCAGCACCGTGGCGAAGTCGACGTGGAGGGGGAGGAGGCAGAAGCTGCCGGCGGGCGACTCCGCGATGACCTTCTCGGCGGCCTCCTCCAAGAGGATGTCGGTGGGGACGCTCAGCAGCAGCCTCACAGCCCAGCCTCCTCCAGGGTGCCGATCATGTACAGCTTCGATTCGGGCACCTCGGCCAGCTCGTCCGCCAGGATGCGCTCGCAATCGTCGAGCGCGTCCCCGATCCCCACGGCCTTGCCCTCCTGGCCCGTGAACTGCTCGGTGACGAAGAAGGGCTGCGTGAGGTAGCGCTCCAGCCGGCGGGCGCGGCCCACGGTGCGCTGGTCGGACTCGGAGAGCTCCTCGAGCCCGAGCATGGCGATGATGTCCTTGAGGTCGTCGTAGACGGCCAGCGTCTGGCGGACCTCGCGCGCGATGCGGTCGTGGCGCTCGCCCACCGCCGCCGGGGTGAGCATCGAGGACGTGGAGCGCAGCGGGTCGATGGCCGGGTAGAGGCCCTGGGCGGCGCGGTCACGCGACAGCACCACCGTCGCCGACAGGTGCCCGAAGGCGTGTTCGACGGCCGGGTCGGTGAAGTCGTCGGCCGGCACGTAGACGGCCTGCACGGCGGTGATCGCGGCGTCGGGCGTGCTGGTGATGCGCTCCTGAAGTTCCGCGAGCTCCGTCGCCAGCGTCGGCTGGTAGCCCATGCGCGACGACAGCCGACCCATGAGGCCCGACACCTCGGAGCCGGCCTGCACGAAGCGGAAGACGTTGTCGATGAGGATGAGGACGTCCTGATGGGCCTCGTCGCGGAACCACTCGGCCATCGTCAGCGCGGTGTGACCGACGCGGAAGCGCGCGCCCGGCGGCTCGTTCATCTGGCCGAACACCAGCACCGTGTCGTCGGCCACGCCGGCGTCGCGCACGTCCTGCACGAGCTCCTGCGCCTCGCGCGAGCGCTCGCCGATGCCGCAGAAGAGGCTGACGCCGCGGTGGCGGGCCGCCATGTGGTGGATGAGCTCGGTGATGAGCACCGTCTTCCCCACCCCGGCGCCGCCGAAGAGCCCGGCCTTGCCGCCGCGCTCGAGGGGCGCCAACACGTCGATCGCCTTGATGCCGGTCTCGAGCACCTCGCTGGCGACCGCCTGGCGGTCGAGCGTGGGCGGCGACTGCAGGATGGAGCGGTGCGCCTCGGCCTCCACCGGGCCCCCGCGATCGATCGGCTCGCCGAAGACGTCGAACACGCGCCCCAGCACCGCGCGGCCGACCGGCACCTGCAGCGGCGCGCCGGTGTCGCGCACCGCGTCGCCGCGCGCGAGCCCGGCGGTCGGGGTGGCGGCCACGCAGCGGACCGTGTGGGGGTCGAGCTGCGCCATGACCTCGAGGCGAACGTCCGGCGTACCGGGATCGTCGCGGCCGATGACGAGCAGGTGGTGCAGCGGCGCCACCGCGCCCTCGAAGCGCACGTCGACCACGCCGCCGCGGACGGCGGTCACGGTACCGCTTGACATAGCGTCGGGCTGCACGCTCGATCACCTCGATCCCGTCGGCGTGTCGGGAGGACCCGATGACCAGCGTAGCCCCGATGCGCCGGGCGTGTGGCCGCATCTGCGGATTGCGCCCCGGCCATGACCGGTTGTTGACCCGCACGCGCGCCCGGCCTGCGATGATGTCGGCCGGGCGCGACCGCCGCCGCACGCCCGCGCCCGAGGAGGAAGACCGCCCCATGCCGACGCGCCACCGCCAGCCCGCCGTCCGCTCGCTCCTGACCACGCTCCAGGTACTCGCGGCCGTGGGCCTGATCGCCGTGGCGCTCGCGGCGCCGTGGCCGGCGCCCGCCGCCGACGCGTCGGCCGCGGCGCCGGTCACCGCCGCGGCCGACGCGTGCGGCGACCCCTTCACGCCCATCCCGGCCATCCAGGGAGACGGCCCCGAGGCCGCCATCGTCGGCCGCGTGACCACGGAGGGCGTCGTCGTCGGCGACTACGAGGGCCCACGGCCCGCGCTGCGCGGCTTCTACCTGCAGGACCCCATCGGCGACGGCGACACCGCCACCAGCGACGCGATCTTCGTGTTCAACGGCGATTCGGACGACGTCGCGCTCGGCGAGCGCGTGCGCGTGCGCGGGACCGCCGGGGAGTTCGAGGGCCAGACGCAGCTGAGCGGCGTGGAGGAGATCGTCTCGTGCGGCCGCGGCGTCGTCAGGCCGGTGATCGTGACGCTGCCGCTGCCCGACGCGGGGTCCCTGGAGCGCTTCGAGGGCATGCTGGTGCGGCTGCCGCAGACACTGACGGTCACCGAGCACTACCAACTGGGGCGCTTCGGGCAGCTCACGCTCTCCTCCGGCGGGCGCCTGCTGCAGCCGACCCAGATCGCGCCGCCCGGCCCGGCCGCGCTGGCGTGGCAGGCGGCCAACGACCTGAACCGCATCCTGGTCGACGACGGCGCCAACGACCAGAACCCCGACCCGCTCGCCTTCGGGCGCGGCGGCGAGCCGCTGAGCGCCGCGAACACGCTGCGGGCCGGCGACACCGTGACGGGGCTGGTGGGGGTGCTGAGCTACGGCTGGGCCGGGAACGAGGCGAGCGGCAACGCCTACCGGGTGCGGCCGATCGGCGCGCTCGGCGGCGGCCCGCCGGACTTCCGGCCCGCGAACCCGCGTCCGTTCGTCGCGCCCGACGTGGGCGGCAGCCTGCGGGTGGGCGTGCTCAACGTCCTGAACTACTTCGACGACCTCTACCGCTGCCGCGGCGGCGTCGGCGGCCGCTCGCTCGACTGCCGCGGGGCCGACTCCCGGCAGGAGTTCGCGCGCCAGTGGCCGAAGACCGTCGCCGCCATCGTCGGCATGGACGTCGACGTGCTCGCGCTCCTGGAGATCCAGAACGACGGCTACGGCGACGACAGCGCGCTCGCCGACCTCGTCGGCCGCCTCAACGCGGCCACCGCGCCCGGCACCTGGGCGTACGTGGACGCCGACGCCGGCACGGGCGTGGTCGACGCGCTAGGGAGCGACGCCATCAAGGTCGCCCTCCTCTACCGCCCGGCGCGCGTGGCGCCGGTGGGCGCCACCGCCGCGCTCGCCACCCCCGCGTTCGTCAACGGCGGCGACCGCGCGCCCCGCAACCGCCCCGCGCTGGCGCAGGCGTTTGCGCGCACCGACGACGGCGCGACCTTCGTGGCGGTGGCCGTGCACCTCAAGAGCAAGGGCAGCGCCTGCGACGTCCCCGACGCGGACGATGGGCAGGGCGAGTGCGCGGCCGTGCGCCGCACGGCGGCCGGCCTGCTCGCCGACTGGCTCGCCGGCGACCCCACCGGCACCGGTGACCCGGACGTCCTCATCCTCGGCGATCTCAACGCCTACGCCCGGGAGGACGCGGTCCGCGTGCTGGAGATGGCCGGCTTCGTCGACCTGCAGCGGCGGCACCAGGGCGAGGCGGCGACCACCTACGCGTTCGACGGCCAGTGGGGCACCCTCGACCACGCGCTCGCGTCGCCCTCGCTGGCCGCCCAGGCGACGGGCGCGGCCGCCTGGCACGTGAACGCGGACGAGCCGAACCTGCTCGACTACAACCTCGAGTTCAAGAGCGACCGCCAGAAGGAAGACCTGTACGCGCCCGACGCGTTCCGCTCCTCGGACCACGATCCCCTCGTGGTCGGTCTGGACCTCGCCGCGCCCTGACCGGCGCGGCGGTCATTCCCGGACCATCTCCAAGCGGCCCCACACGGCGAAGTGGTCCGACAGGTCGAGGTCGCCGTCGCGTAGCGGCATGGCCCGGTTCCAGGCGCGCACGGGTCGTTCGTGGTCGAGCGAGACGAGCACGTAATCGAGCCACTCGCGGCCGCCCTCGGCCAGGGCGTTCGCCATGGGGTCCCAGGTGAAGCGCACGTCGCCGACCACCGGCGGCCAGAAGGCCCGCAACACGCCCAGCATGGCGTCGAGCTCGTCGCCGTAGGCGTCGACGTTGAGGTCGCCGGCGACGATCACCGGCTCATCGTCGGGGATCGCCAGCGCGTCGCCGAACGCCCGCAGCAGCGCGAACTGCGCCGCGCGCACCGCCGGCGGGTCGCGTCCGTACACCGACTGCGCGTGGGTCGTGAACACGTGGTAGACGCGCGTCCCCTTGCGCACGGCGGCGTACGCGATGCCCTTGTCGGCCAGGCAGTCGGACCCGCTGCACACCTCGTCGAAGAGCAGCTGCGCCTCGCGCTCGATCGGCCAGCGGCTCAGGATGACGGTGCCGCCGTCCTGCCGCCAGGGCAGCTCGCGGGCGCCGTCGCTGCCGACCAGCGCGGCGCGGTACGGGTACGCGCCCGCCAGCTCGGCGAGCAGCGCCTCGCGGTGGCGGTTGATGAACAGCTCCTGCAGCACCAGCACGTCGTAGCCGACCAGGTGCGGCGCCAGGCGCGCGGCACGCTCGCTCTGCCGCGTGCTGGCCGCGAGCTCGGGCAGCAGCGCGGCGTTGAAGGTCAGGACGTCGAGGACGTGGTCGGGGGTGGGGCCAGCGGGCTGCGCCCAGGCGGCGGACAGGAGCAGAAGCGACGCGAGGGCAGTCCTCAGGCCGATCGTGGCGCGGCGCGGGCGCGGTCCCATGGGGATGCCAGTCTACGTCCGTGCGGGCGCGCGCCTGTCGGCGGCGTTCCGTGAACTCTCACGGCGGCCTGCTAGCGTGGATGCGAGGTGATCGACATGCCACGAAACCTTCTGCTGTGGACCGTCCCCCTCATCCTGTTCGCTGCCGCCTGCGCGCCAGCGCCCACGGTGGTGCCCGCGCCCGACCCCGTCTTCTTCGCCGCCGAGCCGATCGACGTGGCCGGTACCGTCATCCAGGCGATCTCCACCTCGCCCGGCCTCGACGACTCGAGCGGCTGGATGATCACGCAGGCCGACACCATGGGCGGCTTCGTCCGCGCCGAGACCCAGGTCAACGTCCCCGGCGGCTTCCTCCGGCGCA
>JAABRV010000075.1 GCA_011390735.1 Trueperaceae bacterium
CCCCGGTCGCTGCGCCGGACGCCCCCGTGGTGGACCTGTCGGGCATCGATCGCAACGCCGGCGACATCGCGAACATCCGCGACTTCGTCATCCTCCTGCGCCGTGACCAGGTCGCCCTGCGCGATCGCGTCACCGCCCTCGAGGCCTCTGGCGCCGCCACCGCCGCGTCGGTCGAGGGCCTCGAAGCCCGCGTCGCCGCGCTCGAGGCGAAGCCCTTCCTCGAGATCTCCGGCGAGATCGAACTCAACTACATGGTCGGCCGCACGATCGGCACGTACGACTTCGACGTCGACCGCGTCTACGGCCTCAACGCCCGGCGCGACATCGGCGCGTCGTTCTTCTCGACCGGTTCCGCCGAGCTCAACGCGGACGACGACGAAGTCGACGTCGGCGAGGTTCGTCAGGATCGCGCCGACATCACGGCTCAGAACGGCAACGTCGTCCCGTCGATCACCGTCACGGTCTCCATGGACCGCGACTTCGCCGGCACCGGCTCCCCGCGCGGCCTGAACAGCTTCTCGGCCGTCGCGACCTTCGAGGCCGTGACCTCCGGCGGCGATCCCGACGTGATCTCCTTCCAGGTCACCGACTTCGAGACCACCTTCGAGCCCATCGGCGCCGCCCCGATCACCTTCGCCTTCGGCGAAGAGGTCGAGGTCGCGTTCACGAGCTACGTGTTCGTCACCCCCGGCGACGGCCTCGACGGCTACAAGGCCATGGTCGCTGCCCCCGACTTCCTGGCGTTCCTGAACCCCGGCCTCACCGCCGCGTACTTCAGCGACACCGCTGGCGGCTACTGGCGCGGCATCCGCGGCACCATGGCCCCCTCCTTCGGCGACGCGATCACCCTCTCCGGCGGCGTGTCCTTCGCGCAGCAGGAAGACAACGCGTCCGACAAGGACGACGTCCTCGCCGACAACGCGACGATCACCGTCTGGGGTCTCGACGGCGAGATCGGCCTCCTCGGCCTCGTCGACGTGGCCTTCGAGTACGCCAACAACATGGACAGCACCGACAGCGTGCTGTGGGTGACCGCCGCGGCGGCCGCCGACCTCGGCTTCCTCAACATCGAGAGCCTGGGCGGCAACTACCGCGCGCTCGACCTCGCCTTCTACGGCATCGGTGACACGGGTGACGCGCCCTTCGAGCGCGGCCAGACCGGCTTCGGCGTCGAGGGCGAGCTCGGCCTCTTCGGCCTGCTCGACGTCGTCGCGTTCTACGACAGCTACACCCCCAGCGCGCCTGCGGGCGAGGCCGGCTACGGCGTCGAGGTCGACGCGAACCTGTTCGCCGGCTTCTCGCTGGGCGGCTTCTTCGAGAACGCGCTGACCGACGGCGTCGTCGTCGACGGCACCAGCAACGTGCGCGAAGTCGACGCGGGTTACTCCCTCCTCGATGGCGACTACGAGACCAAGTTCGGCGTCGAACTCAAGCACGACGGTGCCGCCGACAATGCCCTGATCAGCGGCCTGAACATCACGGCCGGCTACGAGCGCTCCTCGGCGAACTACTCCGAGCAGCTCATCTACGCCAACGCCGACTACAGCCTCACCGTTGCGATCGTCACCGTGACCCCGTACGTGGGTTACCGCGACTGGTCCGACAGCGACGCGCCGGCCGGCGACTACAGCGAGATCGTGGCGGGCACCGGCCTGAGCACGTCCGAGCTGGACATCTTCCTCAAGCCCAGCCTGATGGGCGCCGTCAACTACCGCGCCACCAGCTGGACGGGCTTCACGGCCTCCGAGCTGCAGTGGAGCGTCGGCCTCAAGCTCGGCGAGTTCCTGGTGCCCAACAGCGCCGTGACCGCCAAGGTCGGCCAGTGGGTCGGCACGAACACCACCACCGCCACCAACACCGTCGGTGCTGGCGACGGCGCGACCGACATCTCCGACGGCCGCTCCGGTGACTTCGACAACGCCGGCGCTGCCGAGACCGTCTTCGGCTACGAGGTCGAGTGGAACTACTACGACCTGGTCTTCGCGTACGGCGTGTACGAGTCCAGCCGCGACTGGGGCACCGCTGCCTCGGCCCAGGCCTTCTCGATCGCCTACACCGTCGCCTTCTGAGCTAGCTCAGAGACCCGCAAGCCACGAGCGCCCCGTCTTCGGACGGGGCGCTCGCTTCGTTGGGGTGGCGGGGCGGCGACGGCGGCCGGCCACGGACGGGACGCCCCTCAGGCCGAGGGCGCCAGCAGCCGCAGCGCCCGCGGGCGCAGCGTCACCGCGAAGCGCTCGCGGGCCGGCTGGATCTCGCCCTCCAGCTGCACCGGCATCGGCCGCGACCACGTCAGCGTCAGCGAGCGTGCGGCGAAGCGCCGCACCTTGGGGTGGCCGAGGTGCGCCCCCCGCATGAGCTTGGGCAGGATGCCGAGCGTGCCGAGGCGCCCGAACGCGCCGGCGACCACCACGTCGAGGTCGCCGTCGTCGAGCGAGGCGCCGGGCGCGAAGAGGAAGCTGCCGCCGGCCCGCGGCCCGTTCTGCACGCTGACCATCAGCGCCGGGCCCACGAACGCGGTGCGCCGGCCGGCGTCGTCGTCGATCTCGATGCGGACCTCCGCCAGGGAGAAGTCGCGCATCGC
The DNA here is from genome assembly GCA_011390735.1 of Trueperaceae bacterium. Taxonomy (GTDB): domain Bacteria; phylum Deinococcota; class Deinococci; order Deinococcales; family Trueperaceae; genus JAABTL01. Next base: position 2,582 of record JAABRV010000075.1, read on the forward strand.
GGTCAGGATGCCGTAGAGGTACCGCCCCAGGCCGCGAACGAACGTCGGCGCGGCGATCACCCGCCGGGCGACGTCGGCGTCGAAGCCGGAGCCGAAGGTGTTCACGTAGGGGTGGCCGTCCACCAGGCCGACGTCGACGCGGCGTTCGTGGCCGGCGAGCACCGTCGCCACCGCGGCCAGCGGGTCGTGGCGCGGGATGCCGACGGCGAAGGCGAAGTCGTCGCCCGACCCGCACGGCACCACGCCCAGCCGCAGGTCACGCGCAAGGCATGCGGGCAGGAGCTCGTGCACCGTGCCGTCGCCGCCCATCGCGATCACCGTGCCGCCGTCCGGCACCGCGTCGACCAGGGCGCGCGCGTGGCCAGGGAACTCGCTGCGGAGGACGGTCAGGTCGCGCCCGTCGGCCCGCAGGGCCGCGACGACGGCGTCCAGATGCACGAGGCCGCGGCCACGGCCCGCCGAGGGGTTGACGACGAGGTGCATCACGTGGCCGGATGCTACCGCGGGCGCGGGTAAACTGGCGAGCATGGCCCAGCTTCCGGAGCTGTTCGACCTGTCCCGCCTGCCGGCGGCGTGGGCGGGTCTCATCGATCCCACGACGCCGTGGACCGCCTTGGCGCGGATGGACGCGCTGCTCGCCGGCATCGCCGAGCGGCTCGATGGCGAGGCCCACCCGACGGCCGTGATCGAGGGTCCCGTGTGGCTCGAGGCCGGCGCGCACATCGGCCCCTACGCCTACGTGCAGGGACCCGCGTGGATCATGGCGGGGGCGCAGGTCGGCCACGCGGCGATGCTGCGCGGCGGCGTCCTCATGGGGCCGCGGTCCAAGGTGGGGCACGCGAGCGAGGCGAAGCACTCGCTCCTGCTCGGCGGCGCGCAGGTGCCGCACTTCAACTACGTCGGTGACGCCGTGATCGGTCACGACGTCAACCTGGGCGCCGGCGTCAAGCTCGCCAACCTGCGGGTCATGCCCGGCGGCGTGGCCGTGGGCGGCGTGCCCACCGGCCTGCGCAAGCTCGGGGCGATCCTCGGCGACGGCGTGTCGATCGGCTGCAACGCCGTCCTCGCGCCCGGGACCGTCATCGGACGCGGCACGATCGTGTACGACGGCGCCAGCGTGCGCGGCGTGGTGCCGGCGCGCTGCATCGTCAAGCACCGGCCGACGCTGGAGATCGTGGAGCGGCTCGATCCCGGCGCTGCCCGCGGTGGCGGGCAGGGTGGTGCCACCGGCGGATGATCCCGATCCGGGACCACAACCCGCTCACAGGGCCGGTGTGGGTCGTGTGGCTGCTGCTGCTCGGCGCCGTCGCCGGCTTCGTGCTGCCCTGGTGGTGGGCCCAGGAGGAGGGCCTGTGGCGGGCCGCGGTCGCCTACGGCCTGACGCCCGCGGCGCTCCTGGCGGAGCCCGTGCGGTGGGCGCCGACGCTGGTCACGCACGCCTTCCTTCACGGTGGCTGGGCGCACCTGCTGGGGAACCTGGTGTTCCTGTGGGTGTTCGGCGACAACGTCGAGGACCGCTTCGGGCACCTGCGCTTCCTCGCGTTCTACCTCCTCGGCGCCGCGGCCGGTGCCCTGGTCCACGCGCTCGTCACGCCCGACCCGCGCGTTCCGCTGATCGGTGCCTCCGGCGCCATCAGCGCGGTCATGGGCGCCTACGTGCGCCTGTTCCCGACCCGGCGGGTGCAGGCCGTGGTCGTGCCGCTCGTGCTGCCGTGGCTGGCCCTGCGGGTCCTGTTCGGCGTCGGCCCCTTCTTCCTGTGGACGCTGCCCGCCTGGTCGTACCTGGGCTACTGGGCGCTGGTGCAGGTGTGGGAGGGCGTCGCCGGGTTCCACGTCGTGGGCGGCGGCGTCGCCTGGTGGGCCCACGTCGGCGGCTTCGTCTTCGGACTGGTGTTGGCCCCTGCGTTCGCCCGCCGCGCGGGAGCGGCGTGGCGCTGAGCGGCCCGGTGGACTCGGCCCCGCCCGGTGGCTAGCGGGCCGGCTCGATCAGCCCGTAGTCGCCGTCGTGGCGCAGGTAGATGACGCTGATGAGGTCCGTGTCGACGTTGCGGAACAGGTAGAAGCTGTGCCCCAGCGCGTCCATCTCGACGGCGGCGTCCTCCGCCGACATCGGGCGCAGCACGTGGCGCTTGGTCCGCACCAGGGTCGGCTCGCGCTCGGCGGGCTCCTCCTCGGGGACGGGCGGCGGCGCCTCGCCGCGCTTGTCCCGCAGCCGCTGCTTGAAGCGCTTGAGCTGGCGCTCGAGCTTGTCGACCACCAGGTCGACGGCGGCGTAGCTGTCGGCGCCGCGCTCCTCGGCGCGGACGATGCCGTTGGGGACGTTGATCTGTACCTCGACCTTGGCCGGCTCGCCACCGACGCGCTCGTCGTACGACATGACCACGCGGGCGTCGACGATCTGGTCGAAGAAGCGGTCCAGCCGCTCCAGCTTGTCCTCCGCGTAGGACCGCATGGCGTCGCTGATCTCGATGTTGCGCCCGATGAGTTGGTAGATGTTCATCGAAGCCTCCTCCTGGCCGCCGAGGGCCACGAACGCGCCTGCTGGTGACCCCAGTCTACCAGCCGGACGCCGTCGCCCGGACCCGGCGCGACCCGGGGCGGGGGCGCCCGCGGGCCTGCGTCGCACGTCGGGCACGCGTCCTGGAGGGTGCGGGACGCATGCTAGCGTGTCGGCGATGGACGAACCGACGGCGCGCCAGCGCTGCCCCGCGGTGCAAGGCATCGAGGTGCTGCAGGAGAAGTGGGTGCTGCACATCGTGCACGCGCTGCTCACCGGCCCCAAGGGCTTCAACGCCATCGGCCGCGAGGTCGGTGGCTGCAACCCCACCACGCTCACGCAGCGGCTCACGCGTCTCGAGACGCTCGGCCTGATCGTCAAGGCGGAGGGGGACGGCACCTGCCGCGCCTGCTACCGGCTCACCGAGGCCGGGTCCCAGCTCGAGGGCGTCATCGGCGCCATCCAGCGGTGGGCGGACGCCCACCTCGTCGCCGACGGCATCGCGACCGCCGCGCCGCCCGCGGCGGCGCACGACGCGCACGCCTAGCCGGCGTCAGGAGCGGCGGCCGAACAGCCCCTTCGGTTTCTGGCGTTCCGCGTCGAGTTGCGCCTGCAGGTTCTTCGCGAGTTCCTTGGTTTTCGTCAGGCGCGCCTGGAGCGAGGCGTTCTCGCCGCGCAGCTGGGCCACTTCCGCCCGCAGGCGACCGAGCTCGCTCGCCGCCTGCGCGCCGAGCGCCGCGCCGACGTGCGCGACGGCGTCGTCGTCCGCGGGCCCGTGCGCGGGCCCGACGGCGGCCGGATCGGGGTTGGCCGCGCGCCCCTCCACCGGTTGGCGCATCAGCCGCAGCAGGCGCTCGCGCAGGTTCTTGTCGCCCAGGGGACGCTGCAGCAGCAGCTCGGCGCCCGCCGCGCGTGCGCGTGAGCGGATGGACTCGTCCAGCCCGCCGCCGTTCGCCGGGTCGGCCAGCAGCACCACCGGGACCCGGGCGAGGCGACCGACGACCTTGAGCTTCTGGCACAGCGCGAAGCCATCGATGTCGGGCAACTCCACCGCCAGCAGCACGGCCGCGGGCGTGTGCTCGCGCAGGTAGGCGAGCGCCGCCTCGCTCGTCTCGACCAGCGTGACGTCGAAGTCGTCCGCCGTGAGCAGCAGGTCGATGAGCTGCAGCTGCATGTGGTTCGGTTCGGCAACCAGGATGGCGGGTGGTTCCATCGCAGCAAACGCTAGCACGGCCGCCGGCATCGGCGCGTACGGCCGGCACGCTGCGTCGGTCAGCTGCCCAGACGTTCCCGGCGACGACCGCCGATCGGGCGCGTCGCCGACGCGGAGACGACCGGCGCCCTGGCGCCGGCGCTCAGTGGTGCGGCGGGCGCGGCAGGTCGGCGATCAACACCATGCGATCGCCGTGCTGCTCGAAGCGGACGTCGAGGTCGTCGCCGTCGGACGGGAAGTACTTCTCGACCACGCCCAGCAGCTCGCGCTTGAGTTGCTCCATCTTGCCCGGCGACAGCCGTGCGCGGTCGTACGACAGGACCAGCTTCAGGCGCTGCTTGAGGTCGTCCTTGCTCCGACGCCGGCGGAAGAAGTTGAACACGTCAGCGTCCCCCGAACAGCCGCCGCAGCCCCGAGAAGACGCCCTTGGAGCCGTCGAGATCCGGGTAGGCGACGTCCTCGCCGCCGATGCGGCGGGCGATGTCGCGGAAGGCGCTGCCCGCGGTGGTCTTGGCGCCGCCGTCCTCGAGCGCGGCGGGGCTGCCGACGTTGGTCGAAACCAGGACGCGTTCGTCCTCCGGGACGATGCCGATCAGCTTGACGCCGAGGATGTCGAGCACGTCGCTGACCTCGAGCATGTCGCCGCGCTTGACCATCTTGGGGCGCAGGCGGTTGATGATCAGGCGCACCTCGGTGATCTCCCGCGCCTCCAGCAGGCCGATGATGCGGTCGGCGTCGCGCACGCTCGACACCTCGGGGTTGACCACCACGAGGGCGCCCGTCGCCGCGGCGGCGGCCGTCTGGAAGCCGCTCTCGATGCCGGCGGGGCTGTCGATGAGCACGCGGTCGAAGCCCTCCTCTTCCAGGAGCGCCCGCACGGTCTCCCGCATGCGCGACTCCGAGAGCGAGGTCTTGTCCTTCGTCTGCGAGGCCGCGATCAGGTGCAGCGTCTCGACGCGCTTGTCGCGGATCAGGGCCTGCCGCAGCTTGCAGCGCCCCTCGAAGACGTCGATGAGGTCGAACACGACCCGGCCCTCGAGGCCCATGACGACGTCGAGGTTGCGCAGGCCCACGTCGGTGTCGACGACGGCCACGCGCTCGCCGAGCTTGGCCAGCGCCGCCCCCACGTTCGCCGTGGTGGTCGTCTTGCCCACGCCGCCCTTGCCCGAGGTCACCACGATGGCTTTCGCGTTCACAAGCGTCCCTGCCTCCTCCGAGCCAGCCGGCTCTTGCGAGCCGGCCGCCTCCTGCGAGTCTGCCGGCTCGCAGGAGCCGGTCGCGCCGGCCGTAGGCGCGATGGTACCACCCCTCGGCGACCCCGCCCGGGGGGCGTCAAGCCGGGCTGAGGTTGGCGAAGCGCAGCAGCAGGCGCTTGGCGCCGGCCTTCTCGAAGACCACGGTCACCTCGGCCTTGGGGCCCTCGCCACGGACGCCGACGACCGTGCCGCCGCCGAAGCTCGGGTGCCTGACGCGTTCGCCCCCGCGGAAGCTCACGGGCGCACCGGCCGACGTCGGGGCGCCCGCCGCCGCGGCCGCGCCACCGCCCGCCACCACGGGCGGCGTCCAGGCGCCGCGCGCCGGCCGCGAGCCCGACTGCGGCTGGCCCAGCGCGTCGACCTCCTGCCACATGCCCTTCGGCACGTCCTCCAGGAAGCGACTGGGGCGCGCGAACTCGGTGCGCCCGAAGGTCATGCGCGAGGCGCAGTGCACCAGCACCAGCCGCTCCTGCGCCCGCGTGATGCCCACGTACAGCAGCCGCCGCTCCTCCTCGAGCTCCGGCAGGCTGCCGCTCGCGGAGCGGTGGGGGATCAGGCCCTCCTCGAGGCCGACGAGCAGCACCAGCGGGAACTCGAGGCCCTTGGCGTTGTGCAGGGTCATCAGCGTCACCGACGACGCCGGCACGTCGTCGTTGGCGGCCGCGACCGCGCGGTCGTCGACGCTCGCGAGCAGGGCGGCCTCGTCGAGGAAGTCGCCGATGCCGCCGCCCGTCTCGTCCTCCCACTCGGCGACGGCGGAGACCAGCTCGTCGAGGTTCTCCATGCGCCCGCGCGCCTCGAAACTCCCCTCGTCGCGCAGCGCCTGCAGGTAACCGCTCTGGTCGAGCACGGCCTTGAGGAACGCGGCGGCGGAGAGGGTCGCGGCGGCCTCGGCGAGGTCGTCCATCAGCGCGGCGAAGTCGCGCAGCCGCGCCACCGCGCCGGTGCCGGGCACGATCTCCTCGGCGCGCAGGACCGCGTCCGAGAAGCGCACGCCCTGGCGCGCGGCCCACGCCACCAGCGCGTCCTCGGTGGTGCGCCCGATGCCGCGCTTGGGCCGCGCCAGGATGCGGCGCCAGCTGACGTCGTCGGCGGGGTTGAGCGCGGCCCGGGCGTACGACAGCACGTCCTTGACCTCCTTGCGCTCGTAGAAGCCGACGCCGCCGACGATCTTCGCCGGGATCCCGGCCTTCCGCAGCGACTCCTCCAGCACCCGCGACTGCGCGTTGGTGCGGTAGAGCACGGCCACGTCGTCGTAGCTGCCGCCCTGACCGAGCCACGCCTCGACCTCGCGGGCGACGAAGTCCGCCTCGGCCCGGTGGTCGTTGGCGCGGAACAGCGCCACGGGCTCGCCGTCGCCCTTGGCGGGCCGCAGCACCTTCTCCAGCCGGCCCTGGTTCTGCTCGATCAGGGCGTTCGCCAGCTTGAGCACCGAGCCGACCGAACGGTAGTTGGTCTCCAGGCGGTACACGGCGGCGTCCTGGTAGTCGCGCTGGAAGTCGAGGATGTTGCGCAGGTCCGCGCCGCGGAAGGCGTAGATCGACTGGTCCGGGTCGCCGACGGCGACCAGGTTGCGGCGCTCGCCGGCGAGCTGCTGGGTGAGCCGGTACTGGGCCGCGTTCGTGTCCTGGTACTCGTCGACGTGGACGAACACCGCACGCTGCTGCACGCGCTCGAGCACCTCGGGCGCGGCGTCGAACAACTCGACCGTGCGGCCGAGGATGTCGTTGAAGTCGACCGCGTTGGCCTGCCGCAGCCTCGCCTGGTAGCGGGCGAACACCTCGGCGACGAGCTCGATCGGCAGGCCGCTCACCTCGCGGCCCCAGGCCTTGCCGGCGGCCTCCTCGAACGCCTCGGGCGACCACAGGTTCGACTTGGCGCGGTCGATCACCGACCGCAGCGCCCGCGGGTTGCCGTCCTCCAGGCCACGAACGCTCTCGAGCACGTCCTTGAGGACGTCGAGCTGGTCGCCGTCGTCGTAGATGCCGAAGCCGCGCTCCAGCCCGACGTGGTCGCCGTAGGTGCGCAGCACCCGCAGGCAGGCCGCGTGGAAGGTGGCGACCCACAGGTCCCGGGCGGGCGGCCCGATGAGCTCGGCCACGCGCTCGCGCAGCTCGCCCGCCGCCTTGTTGGTGAAGGTGACGGCCAGCACCTCGTGCGGCCGGACGGCGTGCTCGCGCATGAGGTAGGCGATGCGGTGCACGACCGTGCGCGTCTTGCCCGAGCCGGCGCCCGCGACCACCAGGGCGGGACCGGTCGCGTGCATGACGGCCTGGCGCTGGGCGTCGTTCAGGGGATCGAGGAGGGGGTCGCTCGCCACGGCCGCCCAGCATACCGCCGGCGGACCGCTGGGCCGGCTCGCGCCCGACCCGGGCGGCCGCGCCCGCTCGTGCGCCGCGTGGCCGCGGGGCGAGCGCGTCGCGGGACCGGCCCGCGCGGGCGCGTAGCATGGCGCCATGCCCGCGCCCACGACCGGCGACCTGTTCCGCCCCACCGACCCCGACTTCCTGCAGGACCCCTACCCGACGTACGCGCGGCTGCGCGTCGAGGCGCCGATCGCCTGGTACCCGGGCTGGGGGAAGTGGATCGTCACCCGCCACCGCGACGTCGACACGCTGCTCCGCGACCGCCGGCTCGGCCGCGTCATCCACCACCTGACGCCGGCCAGCGAGCGGCCGCCCGCGAACCCGGCGCACGCCCCCTTCGACGCGATCCAGGCCGGCTCGCTGCTGGAGATCGAGCCGCCGGACCACACGCGCGTCAAGCAGGTCGTCCACGACGTGTTCACGCCGCGCCACGTGCGGGCGCTGCGCTCGCGCATCGAAACGCTGGTCGAGGGCCTGCTGGATGGCCTCGAGGCGCGCGACGACGGGGGCTTCGACCTCATCCGGGACTTCGCCGAGCCCATCCCCGTCACGGTCATCGCCGACCTCCTCGGGGTCGACGAGGCGGACCGCCACCGGCTGCTGCCGTGGTCGAAGGCGATCATCGGCATGTTCGAGCCGGAGCGCACGCCCGCCATGGAGGCCGCCGCCGTGGCCGCCGCCGACGAGTTCGCCGGCTTCGTCCGCGAGCTCATGGCCGCCAAGCGGCGGACGCCCGCGGACGATCTCATCTCGCGCATGGTCGCCGTCCACGACGCCGATCCGGAGCGGCTGACCGAGGGCGAGGTCGTCGCCAACGCCATCCTCTTCCTCAACGCCGGGCACGAGGCGGTCGTCAACGTCAGCGGCAACGGCATGTTGGCGCTCCTGCGGCACCCCGAGCAGGCGCGCGCCGTGCGCGACGATCCGGCGCTGCTACCGGGCGCGATCGAGGAGATGATGCGCTACGACACGCCGCTGCAGTTCTTCGAGCGGTACGTCCTGGAGGACATGACCTACGACGGTCACGCGTGGCCGAAGGGCACCCGGCTGTGCCTCTACTACGCGGCGGCCAACCGCGACCCCGAGGTCTTCGCCGACCCCGAGCGCTTCGACGTGCGCCGGCACCCCAACCCGCACCTCGCCTTCGGCCTCGGCCTGCACTACTGCATCGGCGCGCCGCTGGCCCGCCTCGAGCTCGGCGTCGCCCTCGGGGCGTTGCTGCGGCGCTTCCCGAGGCTCGCGCTCGCGGGGGACGAGCAGCGCTTCCAGCCGAAGAACGTGTTCCGGTACCTCACGGAGCTGCGCGTGACGGTGTGACGGCGGCCGCGAGGCGGCGCCCCGCGCTACACTGGGCGGCATGAGCGACCGCGAGAAGGCCTTCTACCGCGCGTGGGCCGCGCTGCTCGA
>JAABRV010000076.1 GCA_011390735.1 Trueperaceae bacterium
CCTCCAGCAGGGTCGTCGACCACTCGGAGGGGGCCCAGGGCGCCCGTGCGAGCACCTGGGTGACGAACACGGTCCCGTTGGCCCCCAACGCGGTGCCGTAGCCGACGCGATCGAAGTCGGGCGCCAGCAGGTTCGCGCGGTGGCCCGGGCTGTCGAGCCAGCCGTCGACGGTCGCGCGCACGGCGTCGAGGCCCGCCGGCACCGCCGCCAGGTTCTCGGCGTGGGTGGCGTACGGGCTGCCCACGCGCGCGAGGCGGTCCGCGACGGTGCGGCGCTCGGGGTCGAGGCCGAGGTGGTCGAGGACGTTGCGCGCCGCCAGCTCGGCGGCGTGCTGCCGCGCGGCCCGCGCCAGGCCCTCGTCCCAGACGGTCGCCTGCGCCCCGTGCGCCGCGCGGGCCTCGTCCGCCGCGACGTGCAGCGCGGCGACGAGTTCCGGGTTCGGTTCGGCGACGTCGTCGACGCCCGGGAACAGCCAGCCGCCGGCGCCCGTGGGGCGAGGCGTCGCGCCGGGCGAGGCCGTGCCCGGATCGACGGCGACCCCGGCGGTCGTGGGGTCCGGGCCCGTCCGCTCCGCCACCGCCATGCCCGCGGCCGAAGACCCGCCCGGGACGGGGCCGCCGGGGGCGGTCGCCCAGGTGCAGGAGAGGGGTGCGGCGCCCAGCAGGGCCACGAGGGCGACCGTCAGCAGGGCGCGGCGCGCCGGCGGGCGATGGCGGCGGGCTCGTGGCCGCCTCGGGCGGCGAGCACGCGTCCTCGGGTCGGTCGCGGGGGTCATGAACCCTGACTACCACGCAAGGCGGGGCGCGACAAGCGTCGGAACCCACATCGCGCTACGCTGGTGCCATGACGTTCCGCGATCGTGTCCTCCACGTGGTTCGCCAGGTGCCGCCCGGCCGGGTCGTGACCTACGGTCAGGTGGCCTTGTGGGCGGGGTCGCCGCGGGCCGCCCGGCAGGTGGGTGGGGTGCTGTTCGGTTTGCGGGACGCGGACGGCGACGTGCCGTGGCAGCGCGTCGTCAACGCGCGTGGCGGCATCTCCACCTTCAAGGTCGGTGCGGGTGAGTTGCAGACCGCCCTCTTGCGCTCCGAGGGCGTCCAGGTGGGCGAGCAGGGGATCGACCTCGCCCGCTGGGGCTGGACGCCGCCGCTCGAGGCGTGGCCCTGGGAGGTGCCGGCGCCCGCCTGACCGTCAGCCGAACGCGATCGACGGCCCGACGTGAACCACGATGACGCGCTGCTCGAAGCGACGTCGGAAGATGCCCGAGCGCACCGTCGCCCGCACGTAGAAGCCGCCGTGCTCGCGCAGGTTGCGCGCGTAGTGTCCCAGGCCCGGGACGAGGAAGCCGATCGGGCCCAGCACGCTGGCGATCAGCTGGGCGCCCGTGTGCTCGTGAACGGTCGTCGGGAAGGGGGCATCGAAGGACGCCAGGTAGCCATGCTCCCGGCGGCCGCCCAAGCGCGCGCCGCGCTCCAGCACCACGCGCTCGACGAGCCGCTGGCGCGTCTCCACCTGCCGGCGCCCGCGCCGTTCGACGTCGACGTAGTAGCGGTCGACGAGCTCGACGGTGATGTCCAGGCCGTCGACGCGCTCGTAGGGCACCAGGGTGAGGCGCACCTCGAAGGGCTGACCCGTCCGCGCGGACGTCGGGGCGTCCACCTTCACCTGGTTGAAGTGCTTCTGGAACCAGGCCTCCTGCCAGGAGGACCAGGTGGCGAACGCCGCCAGGGCCACCTCGAGCGCGATCCACCTGGCGTCGATCCCGATGGCCGCTCGCAGCGGCGGGATGGCGAGAGCCAGCGCCCCCGCGGCCGTCAGGACACCCCACATGCCGCCCAGCCAGGTGGCGGAGAGCTCGTGCCACGCCGGCGCGCGCGGCAGGTCCAGGGGCGGGTCTTCGTGCCAGCGGCGCGCGACGCCACACGCCTCACACACGAGCCCCTCCCCGTTGAGGTGGCTGCACTCCGGACAGCTCCAGCTCACGCGCCAGGGTACGCCGAACACGTGCGGCCCTGCGGTGCGCTTCGCCTCACGGGTACGATGCGTGCATGGCCAGTCCTGCGACCCTCCCCACGGCCGCCGTCGAGCTCCTGCGGTCGCTCGTGCGCGCCCCCAGCCCCTCCGGCCGAGAGCGGCCCGCGGTCGAGGCCTTCGCGGCCGCGATGCGCGACCTCGGCTTCGATCGGGTCGAGGTCGACGAGGCCGGCAACGCCGTCGGGACGATCGTGCGCGGCGTCGGCCCCAAGCTGGTCTTCAACGGGCACCTCGACACCGTGCCGACGGGCGACCCCGCGGCCTGGCCGGTCGACCCGCTGGCCGGCGAGCTCATCGACGGTCGCGTGTGGGGGCGTGGATCGGTCGACATGAAGGGCGCCCTGGCCGCGATGGCCGTCGCGGCCAGGATCGCGGTCGACACCGGCTTCGCGGGCACGCTGGTCGTGGCCGGCATGGTGCAGGAGGAGGTGGGCGGCCTCGGCGCGCGCTGGTTCGGCGAGCGCAACACCGCCGACCTCGTCGTGCTCGGTGAGCCTAGCGATCTCGGCCTGCGGCTGGGTCATCGTGGCCGCATCGAGGCGCGGGTCACGCTGCCGGGTCGCATCGCCCACGCGGCCAAGGCGGAGTTGGGCGACAACGCGCTTCTCCGCGCCGCCCGCTACGCGCTCGCGCTCGATCGCCTCGACCTGCCGGTCGATGCGGTCCTGGGCCGGGCCAGCGCCACCCTGACGCAGCTGAGCGGGTTCCCGAGCGACGGGCCCAACGTGGTGCCCGGCCGCGCCGACCTCACGATCGACTACCGCCACGTCAGCGCCGAGGCGCCCGAGGAGGTCGTGGCGCGCCTCGCCTCCCTCGCCCCCGAGGCCCGCGTGGAGGTGTCCGAGGAACACGCGATCAGCGAGGACGGCGCCGTGGAGCGCCGTTTCCCGCGCATCAACCCCGCGTACCGGGTCGAGCCCGGTCACCCGTCGGTCGCCTGGGCGCGCGGGGTGCTCGACCGCGCGCTGGGTCGACCGGTGGACGTGGGCACCTGGTGGTTCGCCACCGACGCCCCGCATCTGGCGCGCATGGGCGCGCCGGTGCTCGGCTTCGGCCCGGGCGACCCCGAGCTCGCGCACACCACCCGCGAGGCCATCGACGCGGCGTCGCTCGTGACGGCCGTGCAGGCGTACGCCGCCCTGGCGACCGCCTTCCTCGACGGCGCGCTTCCCTGGGAGGGACCCATGACCACGACGCAGAACGGCGCGCGCCCATGAAGGGCGAGACGATCCTCCTCAACGGCGACCCCTGGGTGATCGTCGACGTCGCGCCCGCCGAGCCGCTGGCGGAGATGGTGGCGGCACTGCTCGAGGACGAGGGGTACGTGGCGGTGGTGCGCGGCATCGCGCTGCTGGGCGACACGCTGGCCCACCTCGGGGTCGGCGCCGCGGGCGTGTCGGTCGTGCTCGTGCCCGAGGCGGATGCCGAGGCGGCGCTCGCGCTCATCGAGGAGACCGTGACCGACTACCAGGGCGACGACCTCGAGGCGGCGATGGCGATGCTCGCCGAGGATCCCAGCGCGCTCGGCGAGGTCGACCCGGACGACGACGAGGTCGTTGACGATGCTTCCGACGACGACGATCACGCGAGCGAGCGCTCGGTCGATCACTGAGACGGCCTCGTGTCGACGCCACCCCACGTCGTGCCGATCGTCGCCGGCGCCGACGAGTCGGCGCGTCGCGCCCGGGCGTTCGCGGCCCGGATCAGCCTGTCGGCGGCCCTGCTCGTCCTGGGCCTCAAGGGAGCCGCATGGCTGCTCACGGGCTCGGTCTCGCTGCTGTCGGACGCGGCCGAGTCGCTGGTCAACGTCACCGCGGCCGTCAGCCTGCTCGTCGCGCTGCGCATCGCGGCGCGCGGGCCCGACCTCGAGCACCCGTATGGCCACCAGAAGGCCGAGTACCTCTCCAGCGTCTTCGAGGCCAGCCTGATCCTCCTCGCGGCCGGGGCGATCGCCGTCTCGGCCTTCCAGCGCCTGTGGGCGCCGCAGCCGCTGGAGAACGTCGGGCTCGGGATGGGCATCGCCGTGGCGGCCGGTCTGGTGAACGGCGCCCTGGGCGCCTTCCTGTTGCGCCAAGGCGCCCGGCTGGAGTCGCCCGCGCTGCTCGCCAACGGGCGTCACGTCCTCACCGACGTGTGGACCTCGGTGGGCGTGCTTCTGGGTGTGGGCCTGGTGGCGCTGACGGGCTGGGAGCGTCTCGACCCGCTGCTCGCGCTGGTGGTGGCCGCCTACGTGGCCCGTGAGGGGGTGCGGATCCTCACCGCCAACCTGTCGCGGCTGATGGACGAGCGGCTCCCCGAGGCCGAGGAGCGGGTGATCCTCGACGCCCTGGCCAACCATCCGGCAGTGGCCGGTTTCCACCGGCTGCGCACCCGGCGCTCCGGCCGCGCCCGCTTCGCGGAGGTCGACCTGTTCGTCGATCCGGAGATGAGCGTGCGGGCCGCCCACGAGGTCGTGGCCGAGCTGGAGGACGTCGTGCACGCCCGCCTGACGGGGCTGACGACCACCATGCACGTCGAGCCCGTCGTCGAGGGGTTTCGTGAGGGCCGGCACGCGCCGGTGGACGAGTTCGCGGAGCCGTTGGCGCCCCCGAACCGTGCCGGGCGCGCTCGATCGTATGAGGGCAACGACGAGGGCGAGGGTGGGGTCGAGGGCGAAGGCGAGCCCCGGGACTAGGCGTGCGGCGCCGACCGCCAGGGTAGGACCTCGATCGGGTCGCCCGCCTGCGGGCTGCGGTCCGGCGGCAGGACCGCCAGGGCGTCGGCCTCCGCCAGCGACCGCAAGACGCCGGAGGACTGCGTCGACACGGGGTCCGCGACCCACGCGTCGCCTTCGCGTCGCAGGCGCACCCGCGCGAAGTGGACTCGGCCGGTCGCCCCCTGGAGACCGTGGCCCGCGCGGGCCGGCCAGGTCGCGTCGAGCGGCGACGGCACGAGCTCGCCCTCGAGCGCCTGCAGGGCCGGCTGACCCAGGAGCCAGAAGACGAGCAGCGATGCCACCGGGTTCCCGGGGAGGCCTAGGACGGGCTTCCCGCGCCAACGCCCGAAGAGCGCGGGGCCGCCCGGCTTCATCGCCACACGCCAGAACAGCACCTCGCCTTCCCGCTCCAGCAGCGCGCGCACGTGGTCCTTCGCTCCCATCGAGACCCCGCCGCTCGTGACGATGAGGTCGGCGTCGGCGGCGGCACGATCGAGGCAGAGCCGCAGCGCGTCCGGATCGTCGCCCACGCGCTCGCTGCGGAGGACGTCGGCGTGCGCCTCGCGGGCGAGGGCGACCAGCCCGGGGCCATTGGACTCGTACGACTGACCGGGGCCGATCGCGGTCGCCCCGGCGGGCATCAGCTCGTCGCCGGTGGCGATCACCACCACGCGCGGCGCGCGGGCGACGTGGACGCGGCCGTGTCCGGCGGAGGCCGCCAGCGCCAGGCGGGCGGCGTCGAGCCGGCTGCCTGCCGGGAGCGCCAGTGCGCCGGCGCGCAACGCCTGGCCGCGCGGACGCACGTCGCGCAGCGAGGCCGGTTGGCGGACCCAGATGGTGTCGCCGTCGCGGCGAAGCCGCTCGACCGGCACCACGCCGTCCGCGCCGCTCGGCATGAGCCCGCCGGTGTAGACCGACACGGCCTCGCCCGGGCCCACCGCGCCGTCGAAGGGCCGACCGGCCGGGACCTCCCCGATCCACCGCAGCCGAACGGGCTCGTCGTGGGTGGCGCCCAACGTGTCGGCCAGTCGGCAGGCGACACCGTCCAGGGCGGCATCGTCGGCGGTGGGGTGATCGGCGCGGGCGAGCAGGTCGTCCGTCAGGACGCGTCCCTGGGCGTCAGCGAGCGGGAGCTCGACGCGCGGCAGGCGTCCCATGGCCGCGGCCACGCGCGCGATCGCGTCGCTGACGGAGATACCTCGTGCTCCACTCATGCCGGAGCATACCCGAGCCGCGTTCGCCGCTCCTCCGCGGCAGCCCGTGTTCGCGCCGCGGGCGCTCGGTGCCTACCCGACGCGCTGGGGTCCGCGGCCGTCCCAGCTGGCGAAGCTGTAGAAGCGCCCGGCGACCCGGTCGGTGAGGAAGTTGACCAGCGGATCGCGCAGGGGCGGCAGCGGCACGATGCTGCGCACCTCGTCCGCGGGCACGAAGCGTGCCTCGACGATGAACCCGTCGGGATCGCGCGGGTTGAGCAGGCCGTCGTACTCGGCGACGAACGCGAAGCTGATCGCGCGGTCGTTGCGGCGCTGGTCCTCGACGTGCACCGCGTACGCGAGTTCGCGCACGCCGGTGATCGTGAGACCGGTCTCCTCGAGCACCTCGCGCGACAGCGCGTCCACGGTCGATTCGCCGCGCTCGACCACCCCACCCGGCAGCGTCCAGCGCACCTTGCCCAGGCCCTGCCAGTCGTTGCCGACGAGGAGCACGCGCCCCTGCCGATCGAGCAGGATGGCGGCGGCCACCACGAACTCACGCCGCGCCATGCTGCCCCCGTCGCGGCCCGCCGCCCGCCGGTCGTCAGCGTCGGCGTCCGCGGCCGCCGACGCCACGACCGCGTCGGCCGCGCGACGGGCTCGCTCCTCGGCCGAGAGCGCCGCGTGCAGTTCCTGGAAGTGCCCGGCCATCACCCCCGCGAGGTCGTGGGTCGTGAAGCCGATGCGGTGGTCCGTGACCCGCGACTGCGGCACGTTGTAGGTGCGCACCTTCTCGCTGCGGTCGCCGCCCCCGATCTGCACCAGCCGGGTGGCCCGCGCCTCGCTCTGGGCCCGCGCGCGCTCGCGCTCGAGGAGGCGGGCGCGCAGCACCGCCATCGCCTTCTCCTTGTTCTTCGTCTGCGACTTGCCGTCCTGGCAGGTGGCCACCAGCTCCTCGGGCGTGCCCGGCCGGTACGTCACCCGGACCGCCGAGTCGGTCGTGTTCACCGACTGCCCCCCGGGCCCGGACGAGCGGAAGACGTCCACGCGCAGGTCGGCCGGGTCGAGCGCGACGTCGATCTCCTCGGCGGCCGGCATGACCGCCACCGTGACGGTGCTCGTGTGGATGCGCCCCTGCGCCTCGGTGGCGGGGACGCGCTGCACCCGGTGGACGCCCGACTCGAACTTGAAGCGCGCGTACGCGCCGGTGCCGGTGATCTCCGCGGAGGCCTTGGACAGCCCGCCGACCTCGGTGGGGTGGCTGTCGAGCATCTCGCTCCGCAGCCCCTCGGCGGCCGCGTAGCGCAGGTACGCCTGCAGGAGCTCGGCGGCGAAGAGCGAGGCCTCGTCGCCGCCCGCGGCGGCTCGGACCTCGAGGATGACGTCCTTGTCGTCGTCGGGGTCGCGCGGCAGCAGGGCGTCGCGGAGCTCCTCGGCCAGGGCGGCGATGCGCGACTCCGCCTCGGCCAGCTCGGCGCGGGCCATGTCCCCCAGCTCGGGGTCATCGAGCGCGGCGCGCGCGTCCTGAGCGCGTGCCTCCTGCTTCTCGAGCGCCTGCGCCAGGGCCACCTGCGGACGCAGTTCGGCGTAGCGCCGGCCCGCCCGGCGGGCGCGTTCGGGGTCGGCGGCGACCTCGGGGTCGGCCAGCTGCCGCTCGAGCGCCTCGAACTCGTCGAGGAGGGGTCGAAGCGGTGGGATCATCGGGGCACTCTACCGTGGCATCCGCGGGCTTCCGGTGGCCGCCCGACGCTTGCCGCGTGAGCGGCGTCGGCGCTCACCGCGTCGACGGCGCCACGATCGCGACCACCAGGCCCTGCCAGCGGGCCGCCTGTGGGTCGCCTTCGCTGGCGTCGTACGCGCCGGCGGCGAGGCGCGTCAGGGGCGCCCCGATCAGCGCGTCGCGGATGGCCAGACGGCGGGTGACGGCGCTGGCGTCGAGGCCGATCGCCGCGACCTGCTCGAAGGCCTCGTGCAGCCACAGCAGCGCGTCGTCGACCTGCGCCATCGTCGCCCGATCCGAGGGCGACGCGACGGTCGGATCGCCGCCGAGCACGCGGCCGACGAAGGCCGCCACGGCGCCGGCGTGCGGATGATCGGGCGGCAGCCGGCCCGCCAGCGCGGCGGGGGGGAGCGCGACCCGCAGGCCGCTCCAGGCGTCGTCCGGGTCGAAGGCATGGGCACCGGCGGGCGCCAGGCGTTCCCAGGCGGCGGCCGGCAGCGCGGCGTCGCGGGCGTAGACGATCCCCTCGTACCCGCGCCGCCGGAGGCCCTCGATGGCGACCGGCAGGTCGCGCCCCAGGCCCCACACGACCACGGCACCCGGCTCGCGGGTGGCGATCCACAGGCCTTCCGGTGTCAGGACGGTGGCATCCGCCGGGTAGCGCGCCTCGCCCGCGAGGGAGCGGCCGGCGTCGGCCAGGGCGCGCTCGAAGGCGCCGAGCGAGGCGGCACCGAAGTCGCTGTCCAGGGTCATCATCGCGAGGCTGGCCTTGCCCTGTGCGCTGGCGTCCACGGCGATCGCCGTCAACCGCGTGCGGTCGCTCGGCGCGAGCGACACGCTCCAGAAGCGGCCTGCGAGGTCCGTGACGGCGAGCGCCAGGTGCGGCGTCATGCGCGCGTCGAGAACCTCGGCGACCCTGGCCGTCGCGGCCGGCGTGGTGCAGCACACGACCGCGATGGCGCCCGCGTCGACCAGCTCGCCGGCCAGCGCCTCGGCGCGTCGGGGATCGCCGGCGTCGTCTTGGATGACGATCTCGAAGGGGGCGCCGAACACGCCATCGCGAGCGAACGCCACGGCCGTTCGCTCGGCCGCGTACGCCTGGGCGCGGCCGACGTCGGCGAAGGGGCCGCTCGCCGACACGATCACGCCGACCGTCCAGGCGTCGGCGAGGGCCACCGAGGCGGGCAGCAGGGCAGCGAGCGCGAGGAGGAGGCGAACGGTGCGGGCCATGGGATGGTCTACCAGGCCCGGACGTGAACGCGATGAAGGGGCCCGGCCAGAAGGCGACCCGCGAGCGGGTCGCTTGACTGGCGCGCAGGGCGGCCCTGCTCCGTGAAGTGGGTGCTGGGGTAGGTGGTGGGCCCGGCCAGAATCGAACTGGCGCGCAGGGCTTAGGAGTCCCCCGCTCTATCCACTGAGCTACGGGCCCACGCGCGAGACAGCGTACCAGCGTCGTGCGCCGCCCGTCGCTCCACCACGCGCATGGCCCGCCGTGTGCGAACGCCTTCGCCTGGTACGGTGGCGCCCGATGCGGCCACGGGTGCTGCGCTTCCTGATCCTCATGGCCGCCTTCGCCGGTGCCGCACACGCCCAGGGCGTCTCGATCGCGGCGCCGCCGGACCGCTTCGTGGCGCCCGGAGGCTTCGCCACGCTGGTGTTCCGCGTCGCAGCGGTCTTCGAGACCGACGTCGAGATCGCCGTCACCGTCGACGCGGGCTGGCGGGTGCTGCGGCCGCCCGAGCGACGGACGCTCGAGGGCGGCCGCAGCACCCCGATCGCCATCACGATCGAGGTGCCGAGTGCGGCGGCCGCTGGCACGCGTGGCGAGGTGCGCTTCGTCGTCGACGCAGCCGAGGGCAGCGTCGAGCGGGTGGTGGCGCTGACGGTCACCGAGCGGGTCGACGTCGGTCTGCAGGCGCCCGCCGAACACACGATCGGGGGTGACGGCCTCGAGGTGGTCGTCACCAACGGCGGCAACGTCGCGGAGCGCGCTGCGCTCGAGCTTCGGCGCGACGGCGTCCTGCTCGACCGGCGGGAGCTGGTGCTGGCGCCCGACGCGCGCCAGCTCGTGCGGTTCGAACCGACCGACGAGGGGCTCCACCAAGTGGTGCTCATGACCGAGCGGGGGGACGAGGTGCGCCGGAGCGTGCGGGTCCTGCGCTTCGGCACGGGCCTCGACGTGCCGTACGTCCTTGCCGGCGAGGTGGGCGCCACGGTCGGCACCTCCGGCAGGAACGCCTTCGTCGTCGGCCTGCGTGGCGCCGTGTCGGACTTCGTGACCGTCGAGGCTCGCGTCGACGCGGCGGCGTGGTCGCGCTCCTATGCCGTCGCCGAGGAGGCCACCTGGTCGGTGCGTCTGGGCGCCGGGTGGCGCGATCCGTTCGGCCTGACGCTGCCTTCCGATCCCGGGGTGTCGGCCCGCTGGGCCGGCGGCGCGTGGGGTGTGGCGGCGCACGCGGGCTGGGCGGGCGACGACCGCTACGGAGGCTCCGTCTCGGTGGGGTGGGCGTCCGGCGGGACGACGGTGGCGGGCGGGCTGGGGGTCAGAGGCGGCGTCCCGACCGTCGCGCTGAGGGGGACGGCGACGCCGTCGGCGGGGGTCGACCTGGTCGCGACCGCGGGGCTGCGGGATGGGGCCGTCGGCGCGTCGCTGCGGGCGGACGTGGACGAGGGCGGGACCCACACGCGGCTCGTCCTGACGGGGCACGACCTGACGGGGGCAGCGTCGCGGGTCGACCTGAGCGCGCGCCTGCGGGCGGGGCCCGCCGAGGTCTACGCGGACGGCACCGTCCCGCTCGGCGCGTCGGCGGCCTGGGCCGGTCGCCTCGGCTTCCGCGACACGCCCACCACGCCGCTCGCCGGCACGGTCGAGATCGCCGTCCAGGCGGGGACGGGCGCGTCGTTCGCCCGCGTCGGGTACCGCGGCGAGGTCGGGGCGGGGTGGCGGGCGGGCACCACGGGCGGGGTGCGTGTCGACGAGGGCGGGTTCGGCGTCACCTTCGACGCGTCGATCGCGCGGGCCGGCACGGACCCGATCGACCTCGACGCACGCCTCGACTACCGCCCCGCGACCGGTCGCATCGGGGGTCGCGTCGGTGCCCGGGCGCGCTTCGCGGCGGACCCCGTGGACGTGGCCCTCGCGTTCGGCTGGGACCTCGGGGAGCGCGACGTCGCGACGGGCGCCGTGATCGCCTGGTCCGACGGGCCCTGGTCGTGGGAACTCGACGCGACGCTCGGCCTCGGGTACCCCACCGAGGCGGCGAGCCGGTGGCGTGCGGACGTGGCCCTGAGCAGCGCGTACGCCTTCGACCTACCGGTCCCGGAACCGCTCGTCGAGGCCGCGGGTGGCCGCCGTTCGGGGGTGCTCGTGGGCCGCGCCGCGACCGCGACCGGCGAGCCGCTGCCGGGCGTCGTCGTGCGCGTCGGGCGGTTCCGCGCGGTGACGGACGAGGTAGGCGCGTACCGCCTCGAGCTGCAGCCGGGCCGGTACGAGGTCGAGGTGGATGTCACCTCCGTGCCGATCACCTACCGCCTGGTGGCCGAGACGCGCGCCCCGGTCGAGGTCGGCCTGCGGACGACGACGACCTTCGACGTGCCGGTCGCGCGCACCACCGTGTTGCGCGGGC
>JAABRV010000077.1 GCA_011390735.1 Trueperaceae bacterium
GCTGAGGCGCGCGTCGAGGCCGAGGTCGATCGCCACCGGCGGCGGGCCCGTCTCGGCGGCCGCCTCGCCCTTGAGCTTGGCGATCTCCTCGGCCAGCAACTCGGTGTAGACCTCGAGCGACACCGCGGAGATCTGGCCGTGCTGCTCGGGACCGAGCAGGTTGCCCACGCCGCGGATCTCCATGTCCTTCTCCGCCAGCAGGTGGCCGGAGCCGAGGTCGTTGAGCTCGGCGATCGCGTAGAGCCGGCGCTGGGCCGTCTCGGTGAGCCGCGCCGGGTAGAAGAGGTACGCCCACGCCTCGGTCTCGCGGCGGCCGACGCGGCCGCGGAGCTGGTAGAGCTGGGCGAGGCCCAGGCGGTCGGCGCGCTCGATCAGCAGGGTGTTCGCGCCGCCGACGTCGAGGCCGGACTCGACGATGGTCGTCGCCAGCAGGACGTCGAAGGCGCCCTCCTGGAAGCCGAGCATGACCGCCTCGAGGTCGTCGGCCGACATCTGCCCGTGGGCGACGCCGATGCGCGCCTCGGGCACCAGCTGCGCCAGCGTCTTGGCGCGCATGCCCATGCTGCCGATGCGGTCGTGGATGTAGTACGTCTTGCCGCCGCGCTCGAGCTCGAACATGATCGCCTGCCGCACCGTCATCGGGTCGTAGGGCTGCAGCAGCGTCTGGATCGGCTGCCGCCCCTCGGGCGGGGTCATGATCTGCGACACGTCGCGCAGGCCGACCAGGCTCATGTACAGCGTCCGCGGGATGGGCGTGGCGGAGAGCGACAGCACGTCGAGCTGCGCCCGCAGGGCCTTGAGCCGCTCCTTCTGGCCGACCCCGAAGCGGTGCTCCTCGTCGATGACCAGCAGGCCCAGGCGCTTGAAGCGCACGCCCTCCCCCAGCAGCCGATGCGTGCCGATGACGACGTCGACCGTGCCGTCGGCGAGGCCGTCGAGCACGGCCCTGGCCTCGCGCTCGCCGGTGAAGCGCGAGAGCATGCCGACGTTCACCGGCAGGCCCGCGAAGCGCGCGGCGAAGGTCTCGAAGTGCTGCTGCGCGAGCACCGTGGTCGGCACCATCATCGCGGCCTGGTAGCCGTTGGCGACCGCGCGGAAGGCGGCGCGGATGGCCACCTCGGTCTTGCCGAAGCCGACGTCGCCGGAGATCAGCCGGTCCATGGGCACGGGGCGGGCCATGTCGTCGAGCGTCGCCTCGACCGCCAGCGCCTGGTCCGGCGTGAGCGTGAAGGGAAAGTTCCGCTCGACCATCGGCTGCCACTCGGGGGCTTCCGGGAAGGCGATGCCCTGCGCCACCTGGCGCCTCGCGTAGGTCTTGATCAGCTCGGCCGCGAGCGCCTCGGCGTTGACCCTGGCCCGCTCCCGCGCCCGCGCCCACTCGTTCGTCCCGAGCGTGCTCAGCCGCGGCGGGTCGTCGGTGGTGCCGGGGTGGCGCCGCAGCAGCGGCAGCTGCTCGACGGGGAGGTACAGCCGGCCCTCGCCCGCGTAGCGCAGCAGCAGGTAGTCGCGGGTGGTGCCGATCACCTGCCGCGCCTCGAGCCCCTCGAAGCGGCCGATGCCGTGGTCCGGGTGGATGAGGTAGTCGCCGACCGTGAGCTGGGTGGCGTCGTGGACCGCCTTTCCCGGCAGCCGCTTGAGCCTGCGGCCGCCCTGGGCGCCGTACAGCAGGTCCTCGGTGACGACGACCTCGCGCCGCTCCGGGTCGCGGT
Source organism: Trueperaceae bacterium (assembly GCA_011390735.1). Taxonomy (GTDB): domain Bacteria; phylum Deinococcota; class Deinococci; order Deinococcales; family Trueperaceae; genus JAABTL01. Next base: position 1,710 of record JAABRV010000077.1, read on the forward strand.
AGCCGCCCACGGCGCCGGGCGCCAGCACGAACGCGATCTCTCCCGGCCGCTCGCCGACGCGCGCGTGCCAGGTGGGGCCGAGGTGGTCGAGAACCCGCTCGCTCAGGTAGCGGCCGGTGCGCTCGAACTTCAGCAGCAGGTGCACGGCGTAGCCGTCGCGCAGCCAGGTCTCGGCGTCGGCGGCGAACGCGTCGAGCTTGGCCCGGTAGTAGCCGACCGCGACCTCCGGCGGCACGGCGGGCTCGAGGGCGAGCGGGTCGCGGCCGAACGACACGACCTCACGCTCGGCCAGGTGACCCCACAGGCGGCCGGCGGCGTCGCCCAGGACGCCGTCGAACAGCTCGGGCGCGTCGAGGAACAGCGTGCCGGGCAGGGCCTGCAGCACGCTGCCCGTCCAGGCGCCCGCTCCCTCCTGCTCCATCGCGGCCGCCAGGGTCGCGGTGTCGCGCGGCGCGAGGGTGAAGGTCTCGACCGGGCGGTCGTCGAGGCGGAGCCCGTCGAGCTCGTCGCCGAAGAACGACATCCGCAGCACGCGCTCCTCCGGGTCGTCGCCCAGGCGCAGCTCGACGGTGTCGCCCAGGACGCGGAAGCCCGGCGCCTCGTCGCGCTCGTAGCCGTAGCGCTGCAGGCGGTCGAGGAGGTCGTCCCGCCGGACCTCCTCACCCAGGCGCAGGACGAGGGCGTAGCCGGCGGGATCGTCGGGAAACGCGCGCAGCGCGTGCTCGACGGTGCAGACGACCTTGGGGTGGCGCTCGTGCCAGTCCGACAGGCCGGGGTCGTGGCTGACGAGGGCGCCGAACGCGCCGGCGTCCCGGAAGGCCGCGACGCGGTCGGCGGTGGTGAGCAGGACGGCGGGTCCGGGGTGGCGGGCGAAGCGCGCCAGCCGGGCCACGGCCGGCAGCCCGAGCCAGCGGCGCCCGGCCTCGTCGTCGCGCACGGTGGTGGGCTTCGGGTCGGTCGCTGGCATGCGGGGACGCGGCGCGGCGGCGCCACCGGCGCGCGCGTGGACGCCGGCGGGTGATGGGGGTCGGGCGGTGGCGGACGACCCCTCGACGCGCCTGCGAGCGGCGCGAGAACCCGAGCAGTCTACCCGAGCGGGCGCGGGCTCGGGCCCGGTGTCCGTAGCCTCAGCCGTCGTCGGTGTCGGCCTCCGGGTCGGGCTTCGGCCCGGAGCCCGCGCGTCGCCCGTGCCGCACGGCGAGGCGGTACGCGGCGTCGCGGTCGACCCCGGCCGCCTCGAGGGCCGCGCGCAGGTCGCGCCCCCACAGGCCCTCGGCGGCCCCGGCGCGCGCGAGCGCCTCGGCGGCGTCGGGTTCCAGGGTGCCGACCCTGGGGTCGGCACCCGCGTCGCCCTCGTGACCCGTCCCCGCGCGCCCGGCGCCCGCGGCGGCGGCGCGGGCGTCGCCGCCTCCGCCGCTGGCGGGTCCCACGACGACGACGATCTCCCCACGGGCCGGCGCCGCGGCGAACGTCTCGCCGAGCCCCGCCAGGCTGCCGCGTTCCACGGTCTCGAAGCGCTTGCTCAGCTCGCGGGCGACGGCGGCCGGCCGTTCGGGACCGCACGCCTCCGCGAGGTCGGCGAGCGTGGCGGGGAGACGGACGGCCGACTCGTACAGGGCGGTGGCGTGGTCGCGCTCGGCGATCGCCGCCAGCCGCGCGCGGCGCTCGCGGCCCTTGCGCGGCAGGAAGCCCTCGAAGGCGAAGCGGTGGACGGGCAGGCCGGACAGCACCAGGGCCGGGACGAACGCCGTCGGTCCGGGGAGGGCCTCGACGCGGACGCCGAGACCGATCGCGAGCCGCGCGAGCTCCGCGCCCGGGTCACTGATGCCGGGCGTGCCCGCGTCGGTGACGTAGGCGACGTGGCGGTGACGGGCGAGGATGGCGGGCCCGCGGGCGGCGATCGTGTGGGCGTCCAGCCGCACCAGCGGCGTGGCGATGGCGTGGCGGTCGAGCAGGATCCGCGAGCGCCGCGTGTCCTCGGCCGCCACGACGTCGGCGGAGCGGAGCACGGCGAGCGCCCGCAGCGTGATGTCGTCGAGGTGGCCGATCGGGGTCGGCACCAGCGTGAGCAGGTGCCCCTGCGGCGGGTCTCCGGGCGCGGGCGGCGTCACTCCGTGGGCGTGCGACCGAACATGACGGGGATCCAGCGGCGGCCGCGGCTGCGCCGCCGGGCGTTGCGCCGCAGGGCGGCGCGCAGGGTGGCGCGCCAGAGCTCGGCCTCGCCGACCGTCACCGTCACGACGGCGCCCTCGGGCAGGCGGACGCCCTCCTCGAGCTCGACCTTCCCCTCTCGGACCCACCCTCGGTACGCGCGCACTCGACCTCCCGTCGCCGTCCCCGGCCCGAGCCGGGACCCACGGCCGCGACCGGACCCCTTCAGGGGTCGCGGCCGGACCTGAGCCACGGTACCGCGTCGGACGATCGTCGGGCACGGGGCGCCGACACGGGGCCGCCGGCCGGCCGGTGTCACGGCGTCGAGCGACCGGCTCGTGGCGTGGTAATATATCCCCCGGGGATACCGCGCCCGCGGATCCGACGAAGGAGAACCGGCATGCCGACGACCGTGACCAGCCCCGCCGCCTCGACCGCCGACGCGCCGCTGCGGCTGGAGGACGACGCCCAGCGGCGCGTGTTGCACCGCCTGCGACGCCTCGAGGGCCAGGTGCGCGGCCTGCAGCACATGATCGAGGACGGCCGCTCGTGCCGCGAGGTCCTCACGCTGCTCGCCGGCGTGCGCAGCGCCCTGAACGCCACCGGCGACCTCATCCTGGAGCGCTACGTCGAGTCGTGCACGGTCGACCTGCAGCGCGGTGACGCGAGCGTCCGCGAGCTGGTCGACGTCGTCAAGCTCAGCCGCGGCTGAGGCCACCCGCTGGCGACCGCCGGGTCGCGGGCCGCGCCTACCGCTGGGCCTGGACCGTCAACCGCTGCAGCCGCGTCTCCGGGTAGTAGAAACCGAGGATCTGCGCGTAGCCGTAGCCCGCGAGCGCCAGCGCCCGCGCGCCATACTGACTCATCCCCACCCCGTGCCCCCAGCCCTCGCCGCGCAGCGTCAGGTCGCCGGTCATGACGAAGCGCGTCGACTTCAGTCCCCACGCGCGCAGCTGCGTCCGCAGGGCGACGCCGTCGAGCACGGCCCGCCCGTCGCTGCCGACCACCTCCGCGCGCACCACGCGGCCCGAGCTCGAGGTCTCGCGCACGACCAGGCGCTGCGGCGTCCCCACCCGGACGCCGATGGCGGCGAGTTGGGCGGCGACGCCGCGCGGGTCGAGGCGCGCGCTCCAGGAGGCGTGCGGTCCCCCGCTGGCGACGTCCTGAAAGGCCTGCAGGTAGGGGATCTCGGAGCCCCACACCTCGGCCGACGAGGCGATCACCCCGCCCGAATCCGCGTGGTAGTACGTTCGCGCGAACACCCCGCCGTAGGTCAGCACCTCGCCCGCCGTGGCGGCGATGGCGGCGTCGCTGGCCGGGTGCTCGACCTCGCGGCCGCGGTAGACCTGGCAGTCGATGGTGGCGCAGACGTCGTAGTCGCGGCTGGCGTCCAGGTGCAGCAGCGTGTAGGTGCGCGCCGCGACCGCCTGGGCCTTGAGCGCCTCGGCCGGCCAGGAGGCCTGCATCTCGGCCGGCACCACGCCGCGCAGGTAGGCCTCGATGTCGAGGACGTTGACGATCCGCACGCGCCCCTCGTCGGCGATCAGCCGCAGGGTGCCGCGGTAGCGACGGCCGTCCCAGGCGAACCCGGCGTCGCTGGTGAGGTCGAGTCGGTGCCCCGCGTCGCGCCCGTCGAGCCACAGGCGGTCGCCGTGGGCGATCACCGGCCAGTCCAGGGCGAGGGCCGCCTCGAACGGGCGCCCGTCGAGCGCGCCGCGGTGCGGCCCGTCGAAGCGGACGATCGCGGCGGGTGCGTCGGCGAACAGGACACGGACGAGGGCCTGGGCGTGGACCCCGCCGAAGGCGGCGGACAGCAGGAAAAGCGCGAGGGTGGAGGCGAGCCGCTGCACGCCCCCCATCATCGCCCGCCGCCCCGCCTCAGCGGGTGGTGAACCTCATCCGCCGACGGCACGGGGCCGGGTCGCTACAACTCGGACGGGCGCGGGAACGTGAAGCGGAACGTGCCGCTGACGTCGGCGTAGGTCATGCGCACGCGGTAGACGCCGCGACCCTCGTCGAAGGTCTCGTTCAGCGTCACCCGTTGGCCACGCGTGAAGGTCTGCTCGTACAGCACCCGCTCGGGGAGGGCCGCCTCGCCGGTCTGGAAGCTGGCGGGGCGCTCGTACGTCACCTCGACCGTCAGCGTCCCCTGGCGCACGCGTCCCTCGACGCGGATCGGCATGTCCGAGCGGGTCACGGTGCGCACCTCGGTGACCGCGCGGTGGTCCATCTTGTAGAGCACGACGGGGGTGGTGCCTGGCACGCCCAGGTACCAACCGCGCCACTCGCCGATGCCGATGAACACGGCGGCGACGAGGAGCAGGAAGATGACGATGTCGCGCATGGGCGCAGTATAGGGGCCGGCGGCCGCGCGACCGGTAAGAAAGTCACGCGGCCGCCGACGGCGAGGGTTCAGTTGGCGACGGCCGCCGCGTGCAGGGAGCGCAACACGGTGTGGAGGATCCCGCCGTTGCGGTAGTAGTCGATCTCGACCGGCGTGTCGATGCGCACGACCGCCTCGAAGCGGACGAGTTGGCCGTCGGGCTTGCGGGCGGCGACCTGCACCACCTGCTTGGGCGTCAGCGAGTCGTCGATCGCCACGTCGAACGTCTCGTCGCCGGCGAGGCCGAGGCTGTCGGCGTTCTCGCCCGCGCGGTACTCGAGCGGCAGCACCCCCATGCCGACGAGGTTCGAGCGGTGGATGCGCTCGAAGCTCTCCGCCAGCACGGCGCGCACGCCGAGCAGGAAGGTCCCCTTGGCCGCCCAGTCGCGGCTCGAGCCCATGCCGTAGTCGACGCCGGCCAGCACGATCGTCGGGACGCCGCGCTCCTGGTACCGCTGCGCCGCCTCGTAGACGGAGACCACCTCGCCGGTGGCGAGGTCGGTCGTCCAGCCGCCCTCGGTGCCGGGCGCCATCTCGTTCTTGAGGCGGATGTTGGCGAAGGTGCCGCGCGTCATCACGCGGTCGTTGCCGCGGCGCGCGCCGTAGCTGTTGAAGTCGCGCGGCTCGACGCCCCGCTCCATGAGGTACTGGGCCGCCGGCGAGTCCTTGGAGATCGAGCCGGCCGGGCTGATGTGGTCGGTGGTCACCGAGTCACCGACCTTGACCAGGACGCGGGCGCCGCGGATCGGCGTGATGGGCTCGGGCGCCTCGGCCATGTCGACGAAGAACGGCGGTTCCTGCACGTAGGTGGAATCCTCGTCCCAGTCGAACAGCTCGCCCCCCTTGACCGGGATGGCGTTCCAGGCCTCGTTGGAGCGCTCGATGCCGTCGTACAGCCGCTGGAACGTCTCGGGCTTCATCGCATGTTCCATCGCGGCGGTCAGGTCGGCCGGCGTCGGCCACAGGTCGCGCAGGAAGACGGGCGTGCCGTCCGCGTCGTGCGCCAGCGGGTCGTTCAGCGGGTCGAAGTCGACGGTGCCGGCGATCGCGTAGGCGACGACCAGCGGCGGGCTCGCCAGGTAGTTGGCCTTGACGTGCGGGTTGATGCGGCCCTCGAAGTTGCGGTTGCCGGACACGACGGAGGCGGCGACGAGGTTCCCCTCGGCGATCGCCTCGACCACCGGCTCGGGCAGCGGGCCCGAGTTGCCGATGCAGGTCGTGCAGCCGTAACCGACCGTGTAGAAGCCGACCTGCTCCAGGTAGGGCGTCAGGCCGGTTTCGTCGTAGTACTCGGTGACCACCTTCGAGCCGGGGGCGAGCGAGGTCTTGACCCAGGGCTTGGCCCGCAGGCCGCGCTCGGCCGCCTTCTTGGCCACCAGGCCGGCGGCGAGCATCACCGACGGGTTGCTGGTGTTCGTGCAGCTGGTGATGGCGGCGATGACCACGTCGCCGTGGCGCAGGCGGTGCTCGCCGCCGTCGGCCAGCCGCATCGCCCCCGTGCGCTCGACGCCGGCATCGTCCAGGCCGAAGCCGCGCTCCTTGACGGGCTTGCGCAGGTCGGCGCGCCAGGCGGTCTGCATGTCGCGCAGCAGGATGCGGTCCTGCGGGCGCTTGGGGCCGGCCAGGCTCGGCTCGACGGTCGCGAGGTCGAGCTCGAGGGTCTCGAGGAAGGCGGGGTCGGGCGTGGCGTCGTCGCGGAACAGGCCGTTCGCGCGCGCGTAGCGCTCGACGCGCTCGACCTCGTCGGGGAGCCGACCGGTCTGCGCCAGGTAGCGCAGCGTCTCTGCGTCCGTCGGGAAGAAGCCCATGGTCGCGCCGTACTCCGGCGCCATGTTGGCGATGGTGGCCCGGTCGGGCAGCGTCATCGCCGACAGGCCGGGGCCGAAGAACTCGACGAACTTGCCGACGACGCCGTGCTTGCGCAGCATCTGGGTGACCACCAGGGCCAGGTCGGTGGCGGTGGAGCCCTCGGGCAGGCGGCCGATGAGCTTGAAGCCGACGACCTCGGGGGCCAGCATGTAGATCGGCTGGCCGAGCATGACCGCCTCGGCCTCGATGCCGCCGACGCCCCAGCCGACGACCCCGAGCCCGTTGATCATCGTGGTGTGCGAGTCCGTGCCGACGAGCGAATCCGGGAACACGACCTCCGTGTCACCGTGGGGGCGGTGCTCGACGCCGCGCGAGAGGTACTCGAGGTTGACCTGGTGGACGATGCCCGACGCCGGCGGCACCACCTTGAAGTTGGCGAAGGCCTGCTGGCCCCAGCGGAGGAACTCGTAGCGCTCGCGGTTGCGTTCGAACTCGATGGCGGCGTTGTGCACCAGCGCCAACGGCGAGTCGTACTCGTCGACCTGGACGCTGTGGTCGATGACCAGGTCGACGGGCACCAACGGGTTGATCGCTTGCGGGTCGCCGCCCATGCGCTGCATGGCCGAGCGCAGCGCGGCGAGGTCGACGACCGCTGGGACGCCGGTGAAGTCCTGCAGCACGACGCGGGCGGGCTTGAAGGGGATCTCGAACTCGCCGGGCGCCGCCGGGTCGTAGGCGGCCAGGCGACGCACGTCGTCGGCCGTGACGTCGTAGCCGTTCTCGTTGCGCAGCAGGCTCTCGAGCAGCACCTTGATCGAGAACGGCAGCCGACCGATGTCGGCGAGCCCGTCCTCCTCGAGCTTCCCCAGCCGGTAGTAGGTCGCGGGCCCGCTGCCGGTCTCGAAGGTGGCGCGGGCGCCGAAGCTGTTCTTGGCGGTGAGATCGGGCATGGATCCTCCAGGCGGGCGGGGTGCGTGGCGCCGGCGGCCGGCCGGCAACGGCGGATCGGTCTCCCACAGTCTGCTACGCTTCAACATGACATGGAAACCACGATTTCACGTAGCACGCGCGGGCCCACAGCGGACGACGCAGAGGAGGCGCCGTCGGCGCCTCCCCTGCGGTCCACGCGGATCCGCGTGGTGCGCGACCCCGCGGCCGCCCGCGCGCTCGTGCGACCGTCGGGGCTGCGGCGCCTGGCCCCCTTCATCGGCGCGCCGCGCACGGTGTCCGAGGTGGCCCGCGAGAGCGGGGAGAAGCCGAACACCGTCCTGCGACGGGTGCAGCGCCTGCTCGCACTCGACCTTGTGGAGGTCGCCGAGGCGCGGCCGCGCGCGGGGCGCCCGCTGCGCCGCTACCGCGCCACGGCCGACGTCTTCTTCGTGCCCTTCGAGGCGACCGGGGCCGAGGACCTCGAGGCCGCCCTGGCCGAGCGCGACGCCTACTGGGAACGGCTGCTCCGCCGCCACGTCGTGCGCGCCCGCTCCGAGGCCATGGGCGTGTGGGGCACGCGCATCTACCGCGATGCCCGCGGCCGCGTCCAGGTGCAGACCGCGGTGTCGCCCGACGCCAACGCCTCGATGCTCGACGACGGCATGCCCGCCGCCCTGTCCGCCTGGCGCGACCAGGTGTGGCTCGACCACGCGGACGCCAAGGCGCTCCAGCGCGAGCTCTACGACCTCGTCCAGCGCTACCAGCGCGCCCGTGGCGCGCAGCGCTACGTGGTCCACGTCGGCCTCGCCGCCCTCGTGGGAAGCGACGCCTGACGTTCTCCCGTCATCGCACCCACCGCGCCAGGCGACTACACTGGCCCATGGACGCGCTTCGTCGACACCGGATCGGATGGCTTCTCCCCCTGGCCCTCGGCCTGACGCTGTCCGCCTGCGTCCCGGCGGCGGTGGCCGACCGGCTGGCGGGACCGGCCGCCCAGGAGGTGGAGCGCACCGCCTACGTCGCCTACCACCGGATGGAGCTGGGCCGCCTGCAGCTCGGCAGCTACACCACCAACGTGCTCGTCGACGTCGAACTCCCTCGCGGCACCCGGCTCACGCTCGAGGACTTCACCGACGACGGCTACCGGCTGCGGATCGACTCCGACGCCGTCCCGGGCGTCGCCTGGTACGTCACGCCCAGCGGCGTCCGCCGCGTGATCCAACGATGACCTGGAGGTCGACCATGCCCACCCGCTGGCTCGCACTGCTGCTCGTTCTCAACCTCGCCGGCATGGCGCCGGCCCAGGGGCTCCTCGACCTGGCACCGGACAGCGCCGTCCTGGTCCTCGACGTGGTCACCGACGCCGGCCCGCCACCCGACCTGGTCGCGGCCCTCGACCAACTCGACTGGGACGCGGCCAGCGACGCCCTCGGCCGCCTCGCGCAGATCCTCGGCGGCGAGGCGTTCGACGGCATGGGCGGCGAGGCCGACGCGCTGGCCGAGATGGCCGACGCCTGCCCCGCCGCCGCGGACGCCCTCGAGGGCCTCGCGTGGGACGGCTTCCTCACCGAGGGCCTGCTGCTCCTGTCCCTCACGCCGTTCGCGCCCACACCCCACGGCCTCGCGCTGGCCAGGGTCGCCGACGAGCCACGCGCGGCCGCCCTGCAGGACGCCCTCGTGGGCTGCTTCGGCGGCACCCGGCTCGAGCAGGACGGCGTGGCGCTCGAGGTGCTGTTCGACGGCGAGGACCTGCCGCTGATCGTCGCCCGCGTCGGCGACGTCTTCGTCGCCGGCACCGAGCCCAACCTCGTCCGCGGCGTCGTGCGGCGCGCCGGCGGCGCGACCGAACCGGCGCTCGCCGGCACCCCGCTGGGCGCCGCGCTGGCGCGCCTGGAGGCCGGCGGCCTCGGCTTCGGGCTCGACCTGACGGGCCTCGCCGGCATCGCGGAGGCGCTCGCCGGCGGCGTCCCGCCGGAGGCGGCCGACCTCCTCGCGCGGGCGGTCGCGGCGATCGAGACCCTGGGCGTGGTCGCGGGCCGCATCGGCTGGGACGACGCTGGCCTTCGCTTCGAGCAGGTTCACGCCTGGCCCGACGCGGCCCCCGACGCGGCCCTGGCGGCGCTGCTGGCCGACCCGCGGCGCGCAGAGCGTCCCGCATGGATCCCCGCCGGTGCGGTCGGGGCGAGC
>JAABRV010000078.1 GCA_011390735.1 Trueperaceae bacterium
CGCCGCCCAGGGCGCGTCGAGGGCGGGCGACGCCGCCAGCATGCGCTTCGCGACGTCGCGCGCCTGTTCGATGACGGCGACGTCGGCGGCCAGGTCGCCGAAGGTGAGGTCGGGCAGGCCCGACTGGCGGGTGCCGCGCAACTCGCCGGGGCCGCGCAGCTCGAGGTCGCGCTCGGCGATGAGGAAGCCGTCGGTGTGGCGCTCGACCACGCGCAGGCGTGCCATCGTCGCGCGGCTCGCCTCGCCCGCGACCAGCACGCAGCGGCCCGGCGCGGCGCCGCGCCCGACCCGGCCCCGCAGCTGGTGCAGCTGGGCCAGGCCGAAGCGCTCGGCGTTCTCGACCACCATCGCCGTGGCGTTCGGAACGTCGACGCCGACCTCGACGACGGTGGTGGCCACGAGCACGTCGAGCCGGTGATCGCGGAAGGCCTGCATCACGGCGTCCTTCTCGGCCGGCGGCAGGCGGCCGTGAACGAGGCCGAGGCGCGCCGCGGCGGGGAGCAGCGCACGCAGGTCGTCGAACAGGGTGGTGGCGGACACGACCTCGTCGAGCGCCTCGGAGTCCTCGACGAGCGGCGCCACGACGTACGCCTGGTGACCCGCGTCGCGCAACTCGGCCCACAGCTCGCGGTAGACGGCCGGGCGCTGGCTCGCCCGCACCAGGCGCGTCGCCACGGGCGTGCGCCCCGGCGGCAGCTCGTCGAGCACGCTGACGTCGAGGTCGCCGTAGAGCGTCAGCGCCAACGAGCGCGGGATGGGGGTCGCGGTCATGACCAGCACGTCCGGTGCACCGCGGATCAACCGGCGGCGCTGCTCGACCCCGAAGCGGTGCTCCTCGTCGACGACCGCGAGCCCGAGATCGCGGAACTCGACCCCCTCCTGGATCAGCGCGTGGGTACCGACGACCACGTCGGTGGCGCCGCCGGCGAGGCGCGCGCGCGCCTCGGCCCGCTCACGCGCGCCCATGCCGCCCACCAGCAAATCGACGCGCACGCCCAGCGGCCACAGCAGGTCGGTGAAGGAGCCGAGGTGCTGCCGGGCGAGCAGCTCCGTCGGCGCCATGACCGCCACCTGCGCGCCGCCGCGGACCACGGTCCAGGCGGCGCCGGCCGCCACGGCCGTCTTGCCGCTGCCGACGTCGCCCATCAGCAGGCGGGCCATCTGGCGCGGCGTGGCGAGGTCGGCGCGGATCTCCTCGAGCGCCCGCCCCTGCGCCGCCGTGAGCGCGTACGGCAGCGCCGCGGCGAAGGTCGCCGCGTCGTCGTCGGCGGTCGCGAACGCGCGGCCGACCCCCAGGTCGCGCTGCAGCAGCGCGCGCAGCTCGAGCAGCAGGAACTCGTCGAACTTCAGGCGTCGCAGCGCCCGCTGCAGCCCCGCCTCGTCCGGCGGCTGGTGGACGTCGCGCCAGGCGCGGTCGAGGTCGACGAGGTCGAGGTCGGCCCGCAGGCGACGCGGGAGCGTGTCGGGGAGCGGCGGCAGGGCCCGCAGCGTGCGGTCGACCGCGCGCCGCAGGTAGGCCTGGGCGAGCCCCTGCGTGCTGGGGTAGACGGCCACGATGCGGCCGGTGGAGAGCGACGGGCCCTCGTCATCGACCTCGTACCCCTCGACGTTGAGCTCGGTCGAGCGGCCCCGGCGCTTGACCCGCCCGGTGACGATGAGCCGCTGCCGCGGGAAGACCTGCTTCTCGACCCAGGGCTGGTGGAACCACAGCGCGGTCAGGCGCTCGCCGAACGCGTCCTCCAGCACCACCCGCAGCACGCCGCCGCCGCGCCGGGTGGGCACCAGCTTGCGCCCGACGACGGTGCCGACGACCGTCGCCTTCTCCAGGCCGGCCGCCGCCGCGAAGCCGGGGAGCGCCCGGCGGTCCTCCCAGCGGCGTGGCGCGTGGTGCAGCACGTCGCGGTAGGTGCGCAGGCCGATCTCGGCGAGCTTGCGGCCCGCCTGGGCGCCCAGGTCGATGCGGCGCTCGCCGATCTCGGTCTCGAGCAGCTCGTCGGCGGCGGCAGGCTCGGCCGCGTCCGCCGCGGGTGCGCTCCGCGCCGTGGAGGCGTCGCGTGCGCGCTCCGCCGCGTCGGCGTCCGCCAGCAGCGCCAGCGCCGCCGTCACCGCCTCCGCCCGCCGCGGCGGCGGCCAGCCGGCGTAGCCGTCCAGCAGCGCGCGCACGTCCGCGAACGGCTTCCCGACCGTGGCGAGGAGGCGCTCGAGGCCGCCGACGACCACGTCGTCTCGACACCCCTCGGCGAGCTCGCGCTCGAGTGGGCGGCGCAGACGATCGCGGAGCTCGGCGACGGTGGCCACCCGGCCAGTGTACGAACGCGCGCCGGGCGAGGCGCCGCCACGCGGGCCCGGCGCATGGTTCGATGCCACCGTGAGCCGCAGCGACCCCGTCCTCGTACCGCCGCATCGCCGACCGTGGGTGCTCGCTGCGACGGCGACGGCGGCATTCGGCGCCACCGTGATGGCCACCGCGGTCAACGTGGTGCTGCCGACGCTGACGGTGGAGCTCGCCGCGCCCTTCGCGACCATCCAGTGGGTCGTGCTCGCCTACCTGCTGGCGACGATCGCGCTGGTGCCGATCATCGGCCGCCTCGGGGACCTGTGGGGCAAGGCGCGGCTCTTCCTCGCGGGGCACGCCGCCTTCGGGCTGGGGTCGCTGCTCTGCGCGCTGGCGCCGGACGCCGCGACGCTGATCGCCTTCCGCACCGTCCAGGGGGCCGGCGCGGCCGCCCTGACCGCCCTGGGGCTGGCGATCGTCACCGACGTCTACCCCGCCGAACACCGCGGGCGCGCCCTCGGCCTGAACGCCGCGGTCGTCTCCGCCGGCGTCGTGCTCGGCCCCTCGCTGGGCGGGCTGGTCGCCGACGCGACCTCGTGGCGCTGGATCTTCGCGGGCGGGCTGCTGACCTCGACACTGGGCGCCGCCCTGGCCCTGCGGGTGCTGCCGACGTACCCGCGGCTGCGCGGCGAGCGCTTCGACCTGCTCGGCGCAGCGACGCTCTTCGCGGGCCTGCTGGCCCTCTCGCTGGCCCTGACGCTGGGCCAGGTGCGCGGCGCCGACGATCCCATCATCCGGGCGCTGGGCGGCCTCGCCATCGCGCTCGCCGTCGCCTTCATCGTCGTGGAGCGTCGTGCCGTCTCGCCGGTCGTCGACCTGCGGCTCTTCCGCAACGCCGAGCTGACGGTCGGGCTCGTGAGCGGGCTGATCACCTTCGTCGCCATCTCCGGGGTCGTCTTCCTGGTGCCGTTCTACCTGGGCGGCGCCCTCGGCTACGCGCCGAGTCGCATCGGCCTGCTCATGGCGGTGACCCCGATCATGCTGGTGGTCATGGCGCCGATCGCCGGCGCGCTGACCGACCGCTTCGGGGCGCGGCCCATCACGGTCGTCGGGATGGCGTCGTTGATGCTCGGGTACCTGGTCCTGGGCACGCTCGACGAGCACACCACGGCCCTCGGCTACGTGCTCCGCTTCCTGCCGATCGGGTTGGGCATGGGGACCTTCCAGACGCCGAACAACACGGCGATCATGGGCGCCGCGCGTCGCGGCGCCTCGGGGGTGGCCGGTGGGCTGCTCACCCTGACGCGCTTCTTCGGCCAGGTGGTCGGCACCGCCGTGCTGGGGAGCCTGTGGGCGACCCGCACGGTCGCCCAGGCCGGGGCGCCGCGCGGCAGCGACGCCACCGGGCTGTCGGCCGCGGCCCAGGTGGCGGGGCTGCACGACGTGATCGACGTGATCCGGGTCCTCATCGCCGTCGCGCTCGTGCTGGTCATCGCCGACCTGGCCCGCGGCCGTCGCGCCGACGACCGCCTCGCGCGGCCCGCGCGCGCGAGCGGCGCCGTTGCGTCGCGCGGACCGGTCCGGTAGCGTGGGCGCCACCGGCCCCGCGGGCGCCCCCGCGTCCGACCGACCGCCGTAGGAGACCACCGATGACGACGCCCCACGAGGGCGAGCCGAACGGCCGCGCGCGTCCCTGGGACGCCGATGCGCCCCATGCCCACGTCGACCTCGCCGCGCTGCGCCACAACCTGGCGCTGCTGCGCGGCCGCACGGCCGCCGGCGTGCGGCTGTTGGCCGCGGTGAAGGCCGACGCCTACGGTCACGGCCTGCTGCCGGTGGCCCGCGCGCTGGCGGCGGCCGGCGCCGACGCGTTCGGCGTCGCCACCGCCGCGGAGGCGCTGGCCCTGCGCGACGCGGGGGTACCGGGCGAGGTACTGATGTTCGGGCCCGTGCGGGCGGGGATCGCGGAGCTCGTCGCGGCGGACGTCGCCCTCACGGTCGCGCTGCCGGCAGACTTGGAGGCGATCGCGGCGGCGGGCGCACGCGCCCGCGTCCACGTCAAGGTCGACACCGGCATGGGCCGGCTCGGGCTGGCGCCGGCCGAGGCGAGATCGCTGATCGCGGCGGTCGCGCGTTCGCCGTTCGCCGACCTCGAGGGCGTGTGGACGCACCTGGCGTCCGCGGACGAGCCGGACGCGACCGAGCCCGGCAGCGCCACCGACCGGCAGGTCGCCGCCTTCGCCGACCTGCTGGCGCGACTGGAGCGCGACGGCCTGCGCCCCCGCTGGGCGCACGCGGCCAACTCGGCCGGCACGCTCGTCCGACCCGACGCCCACCACGACCTCGTGCGGCCCGGCATCGCCCTCTACGGGCAGCCCCCCTCCGCCTGGCTCGCCCAGCGGGTCCCTGCGCTGCGGCCGATCCTGCGCGTCGATGCCCCGGTCACCTTCGTCAAGCGCGTCGCGGCGGGCACGGCGATCAGCTATGGCGGCACCTGGCGCGCACGCGCAGACACCGTCATCGCCACCGTGCGCCTCGGCTACGCCGACGGCTACCCGCGATCGCTCTCGTCGCGGTCGGCGGCCGGTCACCGCGGCCGGCGGGTGCCGGTCGTCGGGCGCGTGTGCATGGATCAGCTCATGCTCGACCTGGGACCCGACGGCGACGCCGAGCCCGGCGAGCGCGTCGACCTCATCGGCGGCGACGCCCCGACGGCCTTCGACCTGGCCGCCGACGCCGGCTCCTTCGTCTACGAGCTGCTCACGCGGATCGGACCGCGCGTGGTGCGGCGGTACCCGGGCGCCTGAACGAGCGCTTCAGGCCTCGGCGGCGCCGGGCTCGATGGTCTCGCCCTCGGGCAGCGATCCGAGCAGCTCCGCCCGCACCAGGATCACGCGCCGATCCTCGGCGTCCTCGACCGTGAAGCGCACGCCGGCGACCTCGTGCGCCTCGCCGACCTGTGGGATGCGGCCGAGCTCGCTGATCAGGTAGCCCGCCAGCGTGTCGTACTCCCCCTCGTCGCCGAGATCGACGCGGAAGCGCTCCTCGACCTCCTCGAGGTGAACCGACGCGCGGATGCGCACCGAGCCGTCCGGGAGGTCCTCGAACTCGAGCTCCTCCTCCTCGTCGGTCTCGTCGTAGATCTCGCCGGTGATCTCCTCGATGATGTCCTCGAGCGTCACCAGGCCGGCGGTGCCGCCGAACTCGTCGACGACGACCGCGACGTGGTTCTTGCGCAGGCGCATGTCGCGCATGAGGTCGAGCACCGAGGTCGTCTCGGGCACGTACTGCGGCGGATGCATGAGGTCGGCGACGCGGGTGGTCGCGAGGTCGTCGGCGTTCCCGAGGAACTTCAGGAGATCGCGGGCGTAGACGATGCCGCGCACGTCGTCGATCGACTCGCGGTACACGGGCAGCCGGCTGTAGCCGTGCTCGGTGGTGGCGGCCAGCAGGTCGTGCAGCGACGCGTCCTCGGAGATCGCCACGACGTCGACCCGCGGCGTCATCACCTCGCGCACGACCGTCTCCTCGAGGTCGATCACCCCGCGGATCATCTCCTGCTCGGAGGCCTCGATCACGCCCGACTCCTCCGCCGAGCGGAGCATGAGGCGAAGCTCGTTCTCGGTGATCAGCGGGTCGTTGCTCGGCTCCAGGCGGAAGGCCCGCAGGACCCAGGTGGTGAACCAGGCGAAGGCCCGGCCGACCGGGAACAGGAACACCGACAGCAGGTAGACGGGCCGGATCGCCAGGCGCGCGAAGCCGAGCGGGTGGTGCACCGCGATGGACTTCGGGGTGATCTCCCCGAAGATCAGCACCAGGACGGTCATGATCCCGGTCGCGTAGCCGACCGCGGCGGCCTCGGAGAAGCCCACCTGCCGCGAGAGCTGGATGCTCATCTGCGTCACCAGCGCGGTGGCGGCGATGTTGACGAGGTTGTTGCCGATCAGCAGGGTCGTGATGAAGCGGGTCGGGTTGCGCTCGAGCATGGCGAACAGGCCGAGCGGGTCCTTGCCGTCCTCGCGGATCTGGCGCAGCTTCCACTCGCCGAGGGCGGTCATGGCGGTCTCGGAGCCCGACATCAGGCCCGACAGCAGCAGGAGCAGCGCCAGCAGCGCCACCTGGCCGGCGGTGATACCGACGACGGCGCCCTCCCCCTGCGCGAAGGCGCGGGTGAGGACCCACACGAGCGGGGGCAGGAGGAGGATCGGGAGCAGCTTGGGGCGGGGTCGCGGGGAACTCGGAGGTTGGTCGTCCATTGGCTGCCCGGACGATAGCATGCGCGGCACGGGACGCCGGGTGCGGTAGATTGTCCGGCGTGTACGTGGCGGTCGCAGGCAACATCGGCGCGGGCAAGTCCACCCTGACGCGGCTCGCGTCGGCGCGGTTCCACCTGACGCCGGTGTACGAGGCGGTGGACGAGAACCCCTACCTGACCGACTTCTACCGCGACATGCCGCGCTACGCCTTCCACTCGCAGATGTTCTTCCTGGCGACCCGGCTGCGCCAGCACCTCGCCCAGGTCAACCCGGGCGACCGCGTCATCCAGGACCGCACGGTCTACGAGGACGCCAACGTCTTCGCGCGGGCCCTGCACGACGCGGGCGTGATGGACGCGCGCGACTACGCGAGCTACACGACGATGTACGACGCGGTCCGGCGCGCCCTGCGCCCGCCCGACCTGCTGGTCTACCTGCGGGCCTCGCTGCCGACGCTGCGGGCGCACATCGCCGCGCGCGGGCGCGCGTTCGAGCAGCGCATCGAGGACGATTACCTCGTCCGGCTCGGCAGGCTCTACGAGGAGTGGGTGGAGGCGTACGACCTCTCGCCGGTCGTGGTGGTCGACGCCGACCGCTTCGACGTGGTGGCGCGTGCGTCGGACCGCGTCGCGGTGTTCGACCTGCTGGAGCGCCAGGGCCTGGCGGCGCCGGTGGTGCGGTGACGGACGCGACGCCGCCCGTCCGGACCGTGCGCCTCGCCGAGCTGCTCGCCGATGCCCTAGGCGTCTCGTTTCCCGGGATCTCGGCCTCCGGGAACGAGATCCCCGGGAACGACGCCGCCGACCTGCCCGATCTCCGGGTCACCGGCATCGCCCAGGACTCCACCCGCGTCCGACCCGGCAACGTCTTCGTCGCCCGCGTGGGGCAGCGTCGCGACGGCCACGACTTCCTGCCGGACGCGATCGCCCGCGGCGCGGTCTGCGTCGTCGGAACGCGCTCCGACGTGACCGGGCTCGCCGTGCCCTACGTGCGCGTGGGCGACGATCGGCTCGCCACCTCAGCCCTCGCCGCCGCCTTCCACGGTCACCCCAGCCGCGACCTCATCGTCGTCGGCGTCACCGGCACCGACGGCAAGACGACCACGGCCAGCCTGCTGCACCACCTGCTGCAGGGCGACGAGGCGCGGCCCCGCGCCTCGCTGCTGTCGACCGCCATGGAGCGGATCGGTGCCGAGGGGCACCCGCCCGAGCTGCACTTCACGACCCCGGAGGCCACCGAGGTGCACGCCCACCTGGCGGCCGCGCGCGACGCCGGCGTCCGCTGGGCGGTCGTGGAGGCGAGCTCGCACGCGGCCTCGCTGCAGCGTCTCGCGCACGTCGAGTTCGACCTCATGGCGTGGACCAACCTCACGCCGGAGCACCTGGACCACCACGGCAGCCTCGAGGCCTACCGAGATGCCAAGGCGGGGCTCGTCCGGCAGGCGGCGGGGGCCGTGCTCAACCGCGACGACCCGCACTTCGCGGCGTTCGCGGACGCTGCGGTCGGGCGCGTCACCACCTACGCGCTCGATGCCGCGGCCGACCTGCGGGCGGAGGACGTCGTCGCCGGGCCCGAGGGGCTGGGCTTCGACCTCGTCACCCGCGAGGAGCGGCGCCGGGCCGAGCTGCCGCTGATCGGTCGCTTCAACGTCGCCAACGCCCTCGCCGCGCTCGCCACGGCCCACCGCCTCGGGGTGCCGTGGGAAACCGCGCTGGAGCGGCTCGCCGGCTTCGCCGGCGTGCCGGGCCGCATGCAGCTGGTGGCGACCGAGCCCGTCACGGTCGTCGTCGACTTCGCCCACACGCCGGCGGGCCTGGAGAAGGCGCTCGCCACCCTGCGCCCGCGGGCCGGCGGACGGCTGCTCGTGGTCCTCGGCGCGCCCGGCGAGCGCGACCCCCGCAACCGCGCTGGGCTCGGCGCGGCGGCGGCCCGCGGCGCCGACCTGGCGATCTTCACCGAGGACGACGCCCGCAGCGAGTCGCTGGAGGCCATCCTCGCCGCGCTGGCCGACGGCGCGCGGGCGGCCGGCGGCGTCGAGGGGCGGACGTTCCGCGTCCAACCCGATCGCCGCGGCGCCATCGCGCTCGCCCTCGGCCTCGCGCGCCCGGGCGACGTCGTGCTGCTGGCCGGCAAGGGGCACGAGCGCACGCTCGAGCGCGGCGACGGCACGGTGCCGTGGGACGAAGCCGCCGAGGCGCGCGCCGCGCTGGCCGCCTTGGCGGCGCTCGCCCTCCGCGCCGGCGGTGCCCCCGAGGGTCCCCCAGGCGACGCCGGCGCGTAGCATGGGCGCATGACCCAGAGCGTGCGAGCGGTGGACGTCATCCTGGCCAAGCGGCGTGGCGAGGCCCACGACCGCGCCACGCTCGAGGCGTTCGTCGGCGGCTACGTCCGCGGCGAGGTGCCCGACTACCAGGTGGCCGCGTGGTTGATGGCGGTCGTGTGGCGCGGCATGACCGAGCGCGAGACCGCCGACCTCACCGAGGTGATGGCCGACAGCGGCGAGCGGCTCGACCTCGCCGAGTTCGCGCACCCGGTCGACAAGCACTCCACCGGCGGCGTCGGCGACAAGACGACCCTGGTGCTCGCCCCGCTGCTGGCCGCGCTCGGCGCCAGCGTCGCCAAGATGTCCGGCCGCGGCCTGGGGCACACGGGCGGCACGATCGACAAGCTGGAGGCGATCCCCGGCTTCCGGGCCGAGCTCGACCAGGAGGCGTTCTTCCGCCAGGTCCGCGAGATCGGCGTGGCGGTGACGGGCCAGACGAGGGCGCTGGCGCCGGCCGACGGCCTGCTGTACGCCCTGCGCGACGCCACGGGCACGGTCGCCTCCCTGCCGCTCATCGCCAGCAGCATCATGAGCAAGAAGCTGGCGGGGGGCGCGCGCACGATCGTGCTCGACGTCAAGGTCGGCCACGGCGCCTTCATGCGCACGATCGACGAGGCGCGGGCGCTCGCCGCCACGATGGTGGCGATCGGCCGGCACGCGGGCCGGACGGTGCGGGCCGTCCTCTCGAACATGGACGAACCGCTCGGACGCGCGGTGGGCCACGCGCTGGAGGTGCGCGAGGCCGTGGACACGCTGCGCGGCGGCGGTCCGGCCGATCTGCGCGAACTCGTGATGGCGCTCGCCGGCGAGCTGCTGGAGGCCGCCGGCCTCGTGACGGATCCCCGCGACGTGGCGGCCGCGCTGGACGACGGTCGCGCGCTCGCGCGCTTCGAGCGTTGGGTGGCCGCGCAGGGCGGCGACGTGGCGCGGCTCGACGATCTCGAAGTGGCGGCCGACACCGCCGACTGGTGTGCGGACGCGGACGGCGTCCTGGCAGCGCTCGACGCGCAGAAGGTGGGCGCGGCCGTCGGCCAGCTCGGCGGCGGCCGGCGCCAGAAGGGCGACGTCCTCGATCTCGGCGTGGGTGCCGTCACGCGCGCCAAGGTCGGCGACGCCGTGCGCGCCGGCGAGCCGCTGGTCACGCTGCACCACCGCGGCGGCCGGGGGCTCGAGGCGGCGATGGCGACGCTCGCGGGGGCGGCGTCGATCGGCGAGCGCGGCGAGCGGCGCCCGCTCGTCCTCGAGATCGTGCGCTGAGGGCGGTCGGCACGGTCGCCGTTCGCATCGTCGGAGGTTGACACCCCACGCGGCCCGGGCGTACTCTTGCTGTTGCGTCCATCGCGGGGTGGAGCAGTCTGGTAGCTCGTCGGGCTCATAACCCGAAGGTCACAGGTTCAAATCCTGTCCCCGCAACCACACGCCGTCGGGGCCCCGCAAGGGGCCCCGAACGCATGCGGCCCGCGGTACGCGGGCCGCCGAGCCGCGGAGGTCCGCGGCGGAGAGGGACACGATGTCCACCGATCACCTCGACGACCCCACCCCTACCCCCGATGCCACCATTCCCCACGACACGGGCCTGGCGCCCGACGACGGCACGCCCACCCGCGCCGGCTTCGTCGCCATCGTCGGCAAGCCCAACGTCGGCAAGTCGACCCTGCTGAACACGCTCCTGGGCGTCAAGGTCGCGCCCATCTCGAGCAAGCCGCAGACCACCCGCCGCGGCGTGCGCGGCATCTACTCGCTCGACCGGCGCCAACTCGTGTTCGTCGACACGCCGGGCCTGAGCCGCGGCGCGACGGCCCTCGACCAGGCGATGGCGCAGGAGATCCGGGCCTCGGTCATCGACGTCGAGACGGTGCTGTGGGTCGTCGACCTGCGGCGCCCCCCGGGCGACGAGGACCGCGACGTGGCCCGCCTGCTGCACGGCCTCGATCCGAACACCCGCGTCTGGATGGTCGGCAACAAGGTCGACGCCGCGAAGTACCCGGACGAGGCGCTGTCGCTCTACGGCGACCTCTACCCAGGCGCCGAGCGCGTCATCACGCTGTCGGCGCTCAACGACCCCGAGGCCGTCTACGCCCTGCGCGAAGACCTGCTCGCGCTGCTGCCCGAGAACCCCTGGTTCTTCGCCGGCGACGCCGCCAGCGACCAGACGCGCGAGCAGTGGGCCGCCGAGATCGTCCGCGAGG
>JAABRV010000079.1 GCA_011390735.1 Trueperaceae bacterium
CCGTGGAGGTCGACGCGCTCGAGGGCGCGCTCGGCCGGCCGCTGGCGCTGATCGCCGAGAGCGACCTCAACGACCCCCGCGTGGTGCGCCCGCGCGCCGTGGGCGGCCACGGCCTCGACGCCCACTGGAACGAGGACTTCCACCACGCGCTGCACGCGCTGCTGACGGGCGAGCGGGACGGCTACTACCGCGACTACGGGCGTCTGGCGGACCTCGCCAAGGTGCTCACCGAGGGGTACGCGCTCGACGGCGCCTACTCCGAACACCGGCGCCGCCGGCACGGGCGACCGGCCACCGGGCTGTCGGGGCGCCAGCTCGTGGCGTGCCTGCAGAACCACGACCAGATCGGCAACCGCGCCCTGGGGGAGCGGACGAGCCAACTCCTGTCGCCGGAGGCCCTGCGGGTCGGCGCCTCGCTGGTGCTCACCGCGCCCTTCGTGCCGATGCTCTTCCAGGGCGAGGAGTGGGGCGCATCGACGCCGTTCCTCTTCTTCACCGACCACGCCGAGCCCGAGCTGGCGGAGGCCGTGCGGCGCGGGCGCACGGAGGAGTTCGCCGCCTTCGGCTGGTCCCCCGACGACCTGAGCGACCCCCAGGCGGCCTCGACCTTCGAGCGCTCGCGGCTCGACTGGGACGAGGTGCGGCGGCCGCCGCACGCGGACCTGCTGGCCTGGCACCGCGCCCTGATCGAGCTCCGGCGGCGGCTGCCCGACCTGAGCGACGACCGCCTGGAGTGGGTGACCGTTCGCTTCGACGAGGCGGCGCGCTGGCTGGTCATGACGCGCGGCGCCGTGCGCGTGGCCTGCAATCTGGGCGAGGCGCGTCAGCGGGTCCCGTGCCCGGGGGTAGCGGCCGGCGAGATGCTCCTGTGTTCCGACGACGATGCCGTCCTCGAGGACGACGCCGTCTCGCTGGCGGGGCCGGCCGTGGCCGTGTGGGTTGCGGCTGGCGGCGGCCGGGGGCGCTGAGGGCGAAGTCAGCTCGCGCCGTCCACCCGCCCCGGCCACGCCCGCCACCACGCCTGGAAGCGCCGCAGCTGCGCCTCGACGAAGCGCGCCTGGCTCGCGCCGAGCGCATCGCCCGGATCGACCGGCCGCGCGTACGCCTCGTCGCCCAGGAGGACGGCCAGGCGCTTGTAGAAGAGCACCAGGTCCGGCCCCTCGTCGAAGGTCGAGAGCACGTGCAGCGCGTCGTCGAGCTCGCGCGCGAGGCGGGTCGCCTCGGGGTCGCCGGCGGCCGCGCGGCGCGCCAGCTCGACGAGCCGCAGGACCTCGGCGGGGAGGCAGTTGCCGACCCCGGTGATCGCGCCGGCGGCGCCGCAGTGCACGAAGCCGTGGAACACCTGCGTGTCGACGCCGACGAGCAGGAGGAGTTCGTCGTCGGCGTGGGTGATGTGCTCGGCCGCGCGGCTGAGCGCCGCGGCGCCGCCGAACTCCTTGAAGCCGACGAGGCTGGGGTGGTCGCGACGCAGCTCGAAGAAGAGCGCGGGCCCGGTCTCGTAGCCGTAGTAGGGGCTGTTGTAGATCACGGCCGGCAGCTCGGGCGCGGCGTCCAGCACGCGCGCGATGTGCTCGCGCTGGGCGCGTTGCGAGGTGCCGCGCGACAGCACCCGCGGGATGACCATGAGGCCGGCGGCGCCGAACTCGCGCGCGTGGGCGGCGTGGGCCGCGGCCGCGGCCGGGCTCTGCGCGCCGGTGCCCACGACCACGGGGACGCCGGCCTCGGCGAGCCGCCGCACGCCCTCCTGCCGCTGCGCGTCCGAGAGCAGCGGCCACTCGCCCATCGAGCCGCAGTAGACGACCCCGCTCATGCCGGCGGCCATCAGCTCGCGCCCCTTGCGCACCAGGACGTCGTAGGCGGGCGCGCCGTCGGCGGCGACGGGCGTCATCAGGGCGGGCATGCAGCCGCGGAAGATCGTGGTGTCCATGGGGGCGCTCCTCGGCGGGATGGGTGTGGGTGGGCCGAACGGGGGGACGCGCGGCCCGCGTGGCCTGAGGGTGACGCTACACCAGCCCCGCGGCGGATGGGTCGGGCCGGAGCATCGACGGGCGGGTCGCCGTCCGCCCGGTCCGGCATGATGTCCCCAACCACGGAGGCGCCATGCACCCGACGAACCGCCCCCAGCCGCCGGACCAAGAACCGAGTGCCGAACGACGCGAGGCGCTGCTTGCCACGTTGCAGGCCCGCTTCGAGGCGCACCCGGAGCGCCACGCGGGCATCGCCTGGGTCGACGTCCGCGCCCGCCTGGACGCGCGCCCCGAGAGGCTCGCGGCGCTCGGGCGGATGGAGGCGACGGGCGGCGAGCCCGACGTGACCGCGCGCGACGAGGCCACTGGCGAGATCGTCTTCATGGACTGTGCGGCACAGAGCCCGGCGGGCCGGCGGAGCCTGTGTTTCGACCCCGAGGCGCTGGCGGGCCGCAAGAAGAACCCGCCCGAGGGCAGTGCGGTCGGGATGGCGCGCGAGATCGGGATCGAGTTGCTGACGGAGGCGCAGTACCGTGCGCTCCAGCGCGTGGGCGACTTCGACACCAAGACGTCGAGCTGGGTCGCGACGCCGCCGGGCATCCGTCGTCTGGGTGGGGCGTTGTTCTGCGACCGTCGCTATGGCGCGGTGTTCGTCTACCACAACGGGGCGGACTCCTACTACGGCGCGCGGGGGTTCAGGGGCCTGCTGCGGGTGTGAGCTCGGTGGGCGCGCGAGGGGAGGATCGCGCGGCCGGCGGGTCGGCCCTCGCGCGCGCGCGCCTCCGCCAGAGCCACTTCGACCGCGGCGGCGCCTACCCCATGGCCGAGCCGTCGTCCTCGCTCGCCGGCTCGGCGTCGGCGGCCTCGAAGGCCGCCTCCGCGGCCGCCGCGACCGTGCGGTAGACGGGCCCCAGGTGCGCGACGAGGTCGTCGTCCAGCGCGGAGAAGGGGCCCAGCCGGCGCAACAGCGAGAGATCGGGCCGTTCGCCGGGAAGGTCGATGCGCGGCGGCTGTGCCGCGGACCAGAAGTCGTTGGGTTCGAGCGGCGTCGCGGCCTGCAGGGGCCCCGTCTCGTGTTCGTCGTCGGGCGACGTGGCAGCGGTCGCGGTGCCCGCGTCCGCGCCGGACCCCGCGCCCACCCGCCGTCGCAGGCCCTCCAGCAGCTCGTCCTGGCCGCGGCCGCGCAGGCGGAAGAGGAGGAAGGGATCCTCGTCGAGTTGCTCGCCGAGCAGGTAGCAGGTGGCGGCGACGTGCTTGCACACGGTGACCTTGTCCGGGCAGCTGCAGTGGAGGCGAAGGTGCTCGGGCGCCGTCGGGAAGAGCGAGGCCCGGGCCTGGGCGAACACCTCGTCGATGTCGCGCGGCATCTCGCCGGCGAGGAGGCTGGCGGGGAGGTCGGGACGGCGAGAGAGCGCGGTGATCACGCGCTCCCATGCCTTGTCGGAGAGCGGTGCGAGGCCGATGGTCACGCGGTAGGGCGTGCGGCGCGAGCCCTGCACCTGCGCGAGGACCGTGCCGGTCTGCTCCTGGACCGACAGCACCTGGCCGGCCCGGGCGTAGGTGCGGCCGCGGGCGAGGCGGGCCGGGGTGATGAGGCGCTCGAGGGCGGCGACCCAGCGTTCGGCCCACCAGCTCTCGACGAAGGCGCCGCGCTGGCTGCGGCTCGCGACGCCCTGGTCGGTGGGGATCGCGCGGGTTGGCCGGGGGCGGCGGCGGGGGCGTGGACGGCGGCGTTTCATCCGAGCGCCTCCCGCCGCAGCGCCACCAGGTCGCGCAGCGCGCGGCCGTCGAGGTTGGCGAGCGCCCGTTCACCGGTCGCGATGACCTCACCGGCGAGCGCGCGCTTGTCCTCGATCATCTCGGCGATGCGTTCCTCGAGGGTGCCGACGGTGACGAAGGCGTGCACCTGCACGCCCTTGCGTTGACCGATGCGGTAGGCGCGATCGGTCGCCTGGTCCTCCACCGCGGGGTTCCACCAGCGGTCGAAGTGGAAGACGTGGGAGGCGCGGGTCAGGTTGAGGCCGGTGCCGCCCGCCTTGAGCGACAGCAGGAAGATCGGCGGCCCGCCGTCGGCCTGGAAGGCGCTGACGAGTTCGGCGCGGCGCTCGGCCTTCACGCCGCCGTGCAGGAACGGCACCTCGACGCCGAAGCGGGCGGCGAGGTGCGCGGCGAGCAGGTCGCCCATCTGCCGGTACTGGGTGAACACCAGCGCGGCGTCGCCGGCGTCCAGCGCCTCGTCGAGCAGCGTGCACAGGCGCGCGAGCTTGGGGCTGCGGCGCTCCGAGGCCGCCAAGGCCGCGGCGTCGGCCCCGCCCGCGTACACGGTCGACACCTTCTCGCCCAGCGCGTGGGCGGGGTGGTTGCAGACCTGCTTGAGGCGCGTGATCATCTTGAGCACCAGGCCCTTGCGCGCGATGCCCTCGGCGCCGTCGACGGCGCGCAGGGACTCGTCGACCACGCTCTGGTAGAGGCTCGCCTGCTCCTCGGAGAGGTGCACCCAGGCGGGCTGGACGACCTTGTCGGGCAGGTCGCCGATCACGTCGCGGTCGCTCTTGAGCCGCCGCAGCACCAGCGGCCGCACCAGGCGGCGCAGCGTGGCGGTCGCGTGCGGGTCGCCCTCGCGCTCGATCGGCAGGGCCAGCCGCGTTCGGAAGGCGCTGCGCGTGCCGAGGTAGCCGGGGTTGAGGAACTCGACGATCGACCACAGCTCGTCGAGGCGGTTCTCGATCGGGGTGCCGGTCAGCGCGAGGCGCACGCTCGCGTTGAGTTGCCGCGCGGCGCGGGCCTGCGCGGTGTCGGGGTTCTTGATCTGCTGCGCCTCGTCGAGCACCAGCGCGTACCAGTCGATCGCCTCGAGCGCATCGGCGTCGCTGCGCAGGAGCGGGTAGCTGGTCACCACCAGGTCGGCGTCCGCGACCGCCGCGCGCAGCTTGGCGCCGCGCGCTCGGTCGGCGCCGTGGTGCACCAGGACGCGCAGGTCGGGCGCGAAGCGCTCCGCCTCGTCGTGCCAGTTGCGCACGACCGACGTGGGGCAGACGACCAGCGAAGGACCGTTCGCGCGGCCCGCCGCCCGCTCCTTGAGGAGGAACGCGAGCGTCTGGACGGTCTTCCCGAGCCCCATGTCGTCGGCGAGGCAGACGCCGAGCCCGAGCCGGGCCGCCAGCGTCAGCCAGGCCGCACCGCGCTCCTGGTACGGGCGCAGGGTCGCGCGCAGGCCCGACGGGTCGGTCCACGTCTCGGCGTCGGCGCCGCCCTCGAGGGCCGCCAGCCAGCGGGCCGCCTCGCCGTCGAAGCGCACGTCGACCACGGGCAGGCCGGCCACCTCGGCGCGGTCGCCGAAGGCGCCGGACAGCGCCTCGGCGACGCTCAGGTCGCGCTGGTGCCGGCGGCGCTCGAAGAAGCGGGCGGCGGCCTCCACGGCCTCGGGATCGATCCGCACCCAGGCGCCGCGCCAGCGCAGGAGGGGGGCCTTGCTCCGGGCCAGCTCCTTGAACGCCTCCGCGGAGAGGGTGGCGCCGCCGAGCGCCACCTCCCAGCGGTAGCGCAGCATCTGGTCGAGCCCGACGCGGCCCTCGTCGCGGCCGCTCCGGGGGGCGGGGGCAACCGTCAGCCGCGCGCCGAGGCGGGCCTCGGGCTGCGACCACCAGGGCGGGGCGAGCACGCCGAAGCCCCCCTCCTCGAGCAGGGGCGCGACGTCGCGCAGGAAGCCGAAGGCCTGCTCCGCGGTGAGCGCCACCGGGGCGGGCGCGGCGCCGGCGAGCGCCCCACTCAGCGGCGGGAAGAGGCGCCTCGCGTGGCCGAGGCCGGTGAGCAGCAGCGCCTGGGCGTCGGGGAAGCGGGCAGTCAGCGGCCCCAGTGTGCCGAGGTAGGCGTCGGCGGCGTCGACCTGCAGGCTGGGGTCGGCGCGCGACTGCAGTTGCGCGCGCAGCAGCCACGACCCGTCGTCCTCGGGCGGTTCCTCGAGCCGCAGGATGAGGCGGGTGCGCTCGTCGCCGGCGGCCGCGAGACCGCGCCACCAGTGCTGGTGGGACTGCTGCAGCCGCTGCAGCTGCGCGGCGCTGCCGCGAACGGTGGGGTCGTCGCCGTAGAGGGCCGCCAGCCAGCGCGCCGCGGGGGAGGCGTCCTTCGGCGCCACGTGGCCTGCACCCGCCCAGATGCGCACGAGCGCGTCGGCGCACGCGTGCAGGAAGTCCTCGATCAGGGCGCGGGCCGTCGGCGCCGCCTGCGGGTCGTCGGCCGCGGCGCGGCACGCGGGCGGCAGCGCGCTCGCCAACGCGGCCACCGCCGGCGCCAGGTCGCCGTCGAGGAGGTGGAGACGCCAGCGGGCGGCCGCGCCCGTGGGCGTCGCGGCCAGGCCGGGCACGAAGCGCTGCCGGGCGAGCGCGGCGAGCACGAGGCGAGCGGCGACGCGGAACGCGCGCAGGTCGTCGCCGAGTGGGGTCCCCGGGTCGGCCGGCCGCGGCGTCAGCAGCCAGTCGACGGCCGCGGCGGGCTGCAGGGCGCGGCCGGGGACGCGCCAGCGCCGCAGCCGCGGCTTCGGCGGGCGGCCCCCGTGTCGGTGTTCGGGCGGCGCGGACGGCAGTGGCCGCGATCGCGTCGACGGGAGCCACAAACGCAGCTCGAGCGACTCGGCGCGGGCGAGGGCGGGTTCTCGGATCGCAGGGTCGACGGCTGCGGGGTGGCGGCCCGGGGCCGGGTGTTCGGGCGCGTCGGCCTCCGCCCAGAGGATGAGCCGCCCGCCGGCGGCATCGGCTGGGTCGGGGCGCCAGAGGGCGTGGAGGGCGGGCACGCTGCATGGTAGCCGGAGGGGGGCCGGGACGGGCGTTCCAGGCTTCGTCCGGCACGACGGCGCCTCCGTTCGTGTGTGATCCGACACGAGGGACCACACAGGGCGACGAACCTTGCCCTCGACCCGGAGCTGCGCGATCGCGCGTTCCGCTCGAGCGGCGAACGCACCAAGAAGGCGGCGGTCACGCGTGCATTGCAGGCGTTCATCGCCCACCGCGAGCAGCGCCGCCTGGCGGCGCTCGCCATCGTCGACCCGGACCTCGGCGATCACGTCGAGGCGCGGAGATCCGCAACGCGTGCCGGCGTCGCGGCGTGCAGATCGGCACGATCGATGCGCAGCTCATTCGGCTGTGCCGCCGGCACGACCTGATGCTCCTCTCCGCCGACGGCGACTTCCGGTCGGCGCGGGCCCAAGTCGCGTTCCGGCTGTGGTCGGCGGTGTGACGGACGGATCGATCCGCGCGACGCGTCGCCCCCCTGACCGCCCCGTGACGCCCATGCCGTATCCCTGGTCCGGGCCGCGCCCGCTGGGCCCCGCGACCCTGGCGCCGATGCGCCGCGAGGGCTAGGCTACGGGGGTCGATGCGGGGCCGGGACGACCACGAACGCCGAGGCGATGGGGCCGGCCTCGGTGCGTCCGCACGCCCGCGAACGGCCCGTCCGGCGTGATCGCGCCCACGGAGGTTCTTCCATGATCCGTCGCTCGCTCGTCCTCCTCGTCCTCGCCGCGGTCGCCGCGTCGGGCTTCGCCTTGTCCCAGGGGGACGCGTTCACGCTGCGCATCCTCCACACCAACGACCACCACTCGCACCTCGACGGCGCCGCGTTCGACCTGACGCTCGACGGCACGCGCACGCGCGTCACCCTCGGCGGCTTCTCGCGCATCGTGCGGGTCATCGAGCAGGAGCGCACCCCGAACGCCATCGTGCTCAACAGCGGCGAGCTCAACGGCACGCTCTACTTCAGCGTCTACAAGGGCGAGCCCGACTTCCTGGTGTTCAACGCCCTGGGGCTCGACGCGTACGCGCTCGGCAACCACGAGTTCGACGAGGGCGACGCGCGGCTCGCGGAGCTCGTCGATTTGGCGAACTTCCCGATCGTCTCCTCCAACGCCCTGCCCGAGCCGGCCAGCCCGCTCTACCGTGTGCGCGACCAGGTGCTGCCGTACGTGATCCGCGAGGTCGAGGGCGAGCGCGTGGGCATCATCGGCATCCTGAAGGTCGAGAAGACGAAGAACTCGTCGCTCGTCTCCGACGACGTCGCGTTCACGCCCGAGATCGAGACCGCCGCGCGCATGGTCGCGGAGCTCGAGGCGCAGGGCGTCGACAAGATCGTGCTCCTGAGCCACGTCGGCTACTTCAACGACCTGACGATCGCGCGGGCGGTCCGCGGCATCGACGTCATCGTGGGCGGCGACAGCCACTCACTGCTCGGCGACGCCGGGGCGCTCGGCGAGATCGGGCTCGCGCCGATCGTCAGCAACCAGACCGGACCGTTCGCCGGCGGCAGCCACGCCGGCCTGCAGGCCCTGGACCTCGGCGAGTACCCGACGGTGGTGCGGGGCCAGACGGGCGACCCCGTCCTGGTCGTCACCGCCTGGGAGTACGCCAAGGCGTTGGGCGTCCTCGACGTCACCTTCGACGCGGACGGCCTGGTGACCGGCTACCAGGGCGCGATCGTGCTGCCGGTCGAGGGGCCGTTCTCGCAGCCGAACGCCGAGAACCAGATGGTCGAGGTCTCGCCGGAGGCCGAGGCCACCATCCTGGCCGCCATCGAGGCGTCGCCGCTGCTGCGGCTCACGAGCCCCGACGACTCGGTCGAGGCGCTGCTGGAGCCGTACCGCGCGGGCGTCGAGGCGATGAAGGTCGAGCCGATCGGCACGGTCGAGGTCACGCTCGACAACACCCGCATCCCCGAGCCGTTCGCGGCGGGCGAGACGCCCACGGGCAGCTACGCGGCCTTCGTCGTGTCGCAGGCGTTCCGCGACACGAACCCGGCGATCGACGTGGCGATCCAGAACGCCGGCGGCGTGCGCACGCAGTTCCTCTCGGGCGCGTTCACCGTCGGTGACGCCATCGCCGCGCTGCCGTTCTCGAACACGATCGTCATGCTGGACATGACCGGCGCGTCGATCGTGAAGGTGCTCAACCAGGCCGCCCACTACGCGCTGAACACCGGCTCCACGGGCGCCTTCCCGTACGCCGCGGGCCTGCGCTACGACGTGGACCTCGGCGGCGCCGAGGACGCGGTGATCGTCAACGTCGAGGTGCAGGACCGGGAGACGGGCGCCTGGGGCCCGATCGACCCGGCGCGGGTGTACACCGTCGCCACGAACTCCTTCACGGCCCTCGGCCGCGACAACTACCTCGAGTTCGCCGCCGTGCGCGAGGCGAACCCGGCGGGGTTCGAGGACACCTACATCAACTACTTCCTGCCGCTGAAGCAGTACATCCAGCGTCTCCCGGGCGGGGTGCTGCCGCCGATCGACGTGACCCAGTACCCGCTCAAGTCGGTCGTCGACTGAGCAGCTGACCGGTTCGTCCACCCCGGATCGGCCGCGGCTCCGCGTCGCGGCCGATCTCATGGCTGGCGGGAAGGATGGGCGTGGGCGACCGCCGGCCTCCTGCGCGGCGAGGCGGCGCCCGGGCAATGCTCGCGCCATTCCCGCCACCGCCGTCCGGCGTCGCGCTCCTCAGGCGCGTCGGGGCGAGCCCGGGCATGACCGACCTGTTCGATGCGTACGTCGAGCTCCCCGACACGCGTCGACGCGGGCTTCTCGGCCGCAGCCTGGCGGC
Organism: Trueperaceae bacterium; assembly: GCA_011390735.1. GTDB lineage: Bacteria > Deinococcota > Deinococci > Deinococcales > Trueperaceae > JAABTL01. Next base: position 9,551 of record JAABRV010000079.1, read on the forward strand.
GACGCTCACCGCGGCCGAGCGCGATCCTGCCACCGTCGCGGCCGTGCTCCGCGACGCCTGCGTGGCACCCTTCTTCCTGACGCTGATCGGCGATCCGCGTCGCTGGCTCGCGACCGTTCGACGATGCGGTCCGCGCCGGGGCGCGGCGCGTGGCGGCGGGCGGCGCGGTCGGGGTGGAGGTCACGGCGCTCGAGGACGCCCTCTCGCGCGACGTGTTGGCTTGCCTGCGACCGGCGGCGGAGGTGGCGTAGGTGCCCGCCGCGGCGTTCGTGGCCCTCGGCCGCCACCATGGCGGTCGCCGTGCGCGACGCCGAGCGCTTCGGGCGTGACTACCTGGCGCTGATGGGGCCGGAGCTCGGGGGCCTCGACCTGTACTCGAGGCGGGTGGTGGCGGTCTGACGGAGGGCGGCCATCAGAGCACGAGCCCGCTTGGGTGCGGTGACCCGGGCCAGCGTCTCGCGCTTCAGGAGCTGCATCCGGGCCCGTTCGGGTTCGAAGACCTGAGCCCCCCGCAGGTCTGGAGCGACGTCGACGCGCGTTTCCGGGCCAGTGCACACGATCACGGATGGCTCCGGGCAGGCCTTGCGTTCGCCGTGGCGGACGAGGTTGGCGGACGCCACATCGAGGATCGCCTGGCGCGTACGGGCGTTCTGCGCATCGGCGTCGGTGGCCGATCCATCCAGCTCGGCGAGCCGCGAGAGCCCGTCGCGAAGGATCCAAGCCGTCAAGGTGATCGGATCGACCCAGCCTGGTCCAGCGGTCTACGCACCCTCATCGGTCATCGTGGGCACCTCCGCGAGGATGGCGTCGAGCCCCGCAGCGCTGGCGGCGTCCCAGGCGCCGACCGCGCGCCAATGGGTCGTCCCGGCGCGGTCCACCAGGCGGACGTGGATCTGGTCCTCGCCGCTGACCCCGAGCGCCGCCCGGAACGCGGCCTTGTCGAGGTAGAGCGTGATGGTTCGCTGGCGGACCGCGGGATCGGGAATCGCGGCCCGCATGCCGCCGTCGATGAAGGGGCGGGCGAGCCGGTACGCCGCGGACAGGACCGGCAGCTCGTAGGTGCGGATGTCCGGGCGCCGTGCCTCCAGCGCTTCGGCGTACGGCATCCACGTGTCCACGTCGGCCTGCTGGTTCTGCCGGAACGCGATGAGCAGGAGGTTGAGGCGCCCGCCGAGCTGGTCCGGAAGACGCACCGAGGATCCCTCGAGGTTCGTGCCGACGACGGTGGGGAAGCGCCCCGCGTGGTTCATGCGCGGGGGTTCTCGCTGGTGGGCGCTCCGAGCCCGCGGGATCGATCTGCAAGATCGTCGGTCTCTGCCACGCGTCGAGCATGGCACGACGTGGACCCGATGCGACGTCGAGGGCCCGCGGGGCACGTGGGCACGGCGGGCGCCTGCGAGCCGAGGCACGTGGTCGACGGCTCGCGAAGCGATCGAGCCGTGGGTCGAG